>NZ_JAAVUO010000023.1:0-43515 GCF_012163165.1 Natronococcus sp. JC468 | reverse complement strand
AACGGTGACTACACGAACGCCCTCGCCGCCCGCGCTGCACGGCAGCGCGGGCGGCGACCCCGTTCAGTTCCACCCGAAAGCCCCGACGCGCCGGACTGCGACTCGGCGCGTCACCCCGTTCAGTCCCGCCCGGCGGTGACCGGGTCGGGAGGCCGACACCGGCGGATCGCACGCGTCTCGAGGCACCTCGATCGAGTCGACGCTTCGGCGTCGGCGACGCTCGGCGTGCCTTGACATCCACCCACGACTGAAGTCGTGGGATTCCTCTCGTGGGAGTCTCAGTCGTCTGAGTCCTCGAGAGCGACATTCCCGCTCGATGCGGTACTCTGGTCTGTGTACTCCTCGTTGGCCATTGTCTCCACAAGGGAGGGCGAGCTATGGTATTCCCGCCAACCGTGATTGTTCCACTTGAGGTACACGGGCCGTGCCATCGACCCGACTTCTGTCTGCTGTCTCAGGAACGATTCCGACGCCACGAGGTCAGCGTGCCCCTCGAAACCACATGGGCACGCCAGCGAATCCTCATGGCGAATAGTCCCTTCGCGCTCGCCACACTCTGGGCACTCCTGACTCGTCCACGCTTCAGAGTCCTCCGTGACCGTGATACCGTATTCTTCACACACATCTTCAAGACGGTCGATAAATCGTCGGTATGCCCAGAAGTTGTGCGTCTTCTCGTTCACATGTGGCGACCAGTGCCTCGAGAGAACGTCTTTGATATCGCCTACGTACAGCGTTGACACACCATCGGCGTGCAGTCGTTCCGCGAGATCGCGGACGAGTGTGTTTTGGGCGTGGTTGCGTCGATTCGTGCGTTTCCGGTACAGGCGGTCGATGCGCTTGCTGGTTTTGCACTGGTCTTCGAGGAGCGACTGATAGGACGCAATCCGCTCGGTGGTTTCACGGAACTGATCGAACAGGTCGCGTCCCTCGTACAGGAGTTGTGAACCGGTCGTGGTCGTGCAGGCGACGAGGTTGTTCGCTCCAACGTCCAGAGCGGCTGAATTGTCAGCCAGTGGTGACTCCAGTCGAGAAGTGTCGATAGTGACTGGTTGAAAAGCCCTGAACGAGTCGGCGGTTTCGTCGTACACGATTTCAAGCCGGTTCTGCTCGCCGCTCCACTTCGCGTTCCCTGAGACTTCAACGCGGAGCCGTTGGTTCCGATTCAACCCCAGTTCGTCTTTGAGGTCGGAGCCGATTGGGACTTCGAGTCGGGAACGTTCTCCGTACTCGATGGTGTACTGGTCGTTGCGGACGTAGGTGCGAAGCACCCGTCCGTCTTCTTCGTTGCCCCAGTACCCCGGTGGCGACGGTCGTTCATCGAGTTTCCCGGCGTGGTGTTTCCCGTTGAGGTCGAAGAACGACCGCCACGCTTCGGAGTTTTTGCGGATAACTTGTTGGGCAACGGAGCTGCTGAGGACGCCTTTGTATTCACCTTCGAGTTTGCCAGTGTCGGCATCCCAGACGTTTTTATCATCGTCTGAGAGGAAGGCTTGGCGGCGAGCGTAGTTGGTTTCGTTCCAGAGACTGGCAGAAGCGTCCAACCAGCGCATGAACGCCTCACGCTCCTTCTCGGAACGGGGGCGAACATCGAACTGGTTGGTTCGCTTCATCACTGGTCGGTACAGTATGTTGATTTATAAAAGTGCACGGGGGAGCGTGGGAGACTCAGCCTGCCATCGCACGTGGTTTGTGTCGCGGAGTGACGGATTCATCCCACGACTAAAGTCGTGGGCTTTCTCCCGTTTCTCTGTAACCCCGACGTTGATAGTACTCGTGGCGCTACTAGCGCCTATGCCACCGACCGAGGAGATCGTCTGCACCGCCGAGGACTGCTTTCTCGACCTCTTCGAGAACCACTACACCTACGACGTTCCCGAGGACTTCGACGTCTCGGAGCTCTCCTGTCCGGTCTGCGGGGGGACCGACTGCCTGCGGCCCGTCGAGCTCTGATCGGTCGCCGTCACCCCGTATTTTGCACGGGCACAATCACTAAGAGCGAGCCCGCCGTACCGTTCGAATCTGACGATGACCTGGATCCCTCGGTCGAGTTCCGTCCCGGCGTTCGGTCGCCCTCGCTCGCGTCGAGCGCGCGGAGGACGGCGCCGATGAGTCTCTCGGATCTCGCGGGCGCGGTGAGCGGGGCCATCTACCGACAGATCGGGCGCGCGAACGGGCGCGTACAGCGCCACCGCCCGCTCGCGGTCGACGTCCTCGAGAACGAGACCAGTTACCTCGTCGTCCTCGACGCGCCCGGCGCCGGCGCCGACGACGTGCAGGTTCGCTACCTCGAGGGAACCGTCAGGGTCCACATCGATCGGTTCCGGCAGTTCCACGACGGCTACGAGATGCGCTTTCCCGGCCGCGGGATGACACTGGAGGGGGAGGCCGACCTCCCTGACGACGCGCTCGTCGAGCCCGACGCGGGGACGGCCACGCTCACCGAATCGGGCGCCCTGCGCATCGAGATCCCGAAGCAGGCGGCCGTCGACGACGTCGAGATCGAGGAAGCGGTCGAGCCCGGGGCTGACGGAATCGCGATCGACGACTAGTTCTCCGGGAGCGTCATCCCCTCGGCGACGTCGAAGGCCTCGTCGCCGTCGAACCGCGTCGGATCGAAGGGGTCGATCCCCGCCCCGCCCAGCACCTGGTCGGCGACCCGTTCGCCGATCGCGGGCGCGCGCATGAAGCCGTGGCCCTGGAACCCGGTGGCGACGTAGAGTCCGTCCGCGAGTTCGCCGACCAGCGGGTCCCGGTCCGGCGTCGCCGTACACAGTCCCGCCCAGGCCCGCACGAGGTCGTCGCCCTCGAGGTGAACTCCCGAGACGCGGTGGTCGACCCGCTCGAGCAAGTCAGTTGCGAACCCCGGCGAGGCGTCCCGGTCGTACCCGTCGGGATCTGCCTCGACGTACTCGGTGCCGTCGCCCGCCAACAGTCCCTCGGGGTGGGGTCGCAGGTAGAACTCCGCGGTCGCGTCGTAACACATCGGTTCGGCGAGTTCGCAGTCGGCGACCAGCGCCTGCACGCGGTAGGGTTTCATCGCGATCGAGATCCCCGCGTCCGCGAGCAGTCGCTCGGTGTGGGCGCCCGCGGCGACGAGGACGGCGTCAACCTCGTGGGTGGTTCCGTCCGCATCGCGCACGACCCGCGCGGGATCGGTCCGAACGCGAACCGGCGTCTCCGGGCGCAGCGTCGCGCCGGCGCCGTCGGCAGCGGCCGCGAGACAGGCCGTGTACTTCGCGGGGTCGGTGTAGCCCGCAGCGCCGGCGATCCCCGCGACCGCGACGTCGTCGGTCCGAAGCGCCCGGAACCGTTCCGCGAGTTCGTCGCCGTCGACCTCGAGCGCGATCGTCCCGTTTTCCTGCATTCGCGTGATCTGATCGCGAAGCGCCGCGGCGTTTCGCTCGTCGCCCTCCCGAGCCAGCCAGACGTAGGGACACTCGACGAACGGGAAGGTGTCGTCACCCGACAGCTCCCGGAAGCGCTCGATCGCGTCGCTACCGATCTCGGCGTCAAGCGGGTCGGCGAAGGCGTCGTAACAGACCCCCGCCGCGCGCCCGCTCGAGCCGCTCGCGATCGAGCCGCGGTCGTACAGCGTCACGTCGGCGCCCTCCCGAGCCAGATCGTAGGCCGCGGTCGCGCCGATCGCGCCCGCGCCGACGACGGCCACCTCGAGGTCACGACCGCGCTCGGTGAAGGCGTCCGCGCCCACGGCGAGTTCGGGCGCCCCGCTCATCGGCGATCACGAGGCCAGCGGGCCTCGAGCGAGCGCTCGGCGAGCCACTCGAGCGGCGCGCGGAGACGTTCCTGTTCGGCCGCGCGGGCGACTACCCCGACGGCCGCGCGATCCGCTCCCGACGGGAGCGCAGGGTCGTACTGTTCGGAGCTTTCGACGGGAACGATCGTGGTGGCGGCCGCCTCGAGGTCCTCGGCAGCCGTCGTCGTCCGTTCGGCGAGCGACGTCATACCCGCCGGTGGGCGCCGGAGGGACTTATTTACACGGGGAAGAACCGAAAAAGAGGACTCGTGGAACCCCCTCGAGGGTGGTCGAACGTGTCTCCTGGGAGTGGGCGGCTCGTACTCATACTGATACCGAGCCGGGACACACCACCGTTTCAGCAATTTCGGGAGCCGGACTGTCGTCCCCACACACCACCGTTTCGGCAATTATAGAGAGACAGTTCGATGCTAGATCTGGAGAGTATGCATATCAACTTCTGGCCAAGACACAATCTAGTGAACCTCTGTAAACATAGAATTTGTTTTTACTGTATGTTATTCTATCAGCACATTTTCTATCTGATTGTATCCACAATAGTTAATTTCTATTCCATAATCATTATATCTGCCTGAGATAGTCGATTACGCGGATATGAAGTTAGATCGACGTACCTTCGTAGTTGGGGCTGGATCGACTCTCGCCGTCGCTGGACTGACCTCGAGCGCTGGAGCTAACGTTTCGATCCCCGTTGAGATCGCGAACGTGTATCCCGTCGAGGAAGTCGTTATTCTCGAGAACACGGGCGACGAAGACATCGATCTGGGCGGATACGTGGTCGATTGGGAGCACGAAGGTGATCAGGATCAGACCGATTCGATCCCACAGGGGACGACGATCGGCGCTGGTCAGTCCTTATCCGTGTGGAGCGGCTTCCAGTCGGAGCAGGTCCCGCCGATCGAGGCCGACGTCCGTCTCGACGAGTACGGTAACGGTCGGATCAACGACTCCGAATCGGACGTTATCGCGCTTCTCACATCTGGGGGGGACGTCGTCGATCAGACGGACGAGACGGTCGGAGACAGTCCCGGCTACGATCCTGACGAGTACGCCGATGACGACGGTACGGGCGACGATGTCGAAGACGAATCCGAGGAGGATAGCGAGACTGAATCCGACGTCGACGACCAGCCCGAAGGAGAGCCGGACGAGGTCGAGGAATCCGACGAGCAGGAAGAAGAACCCGAGGACGACGGATGCGACGATGAAACGGACACCGAGGACGACTGTCCGGACGAGGAAACGGCCACCGAGACAAAGAGCGAAAAGAAGTCCGAGGACGAGGACTGTCCCGAAGAAGAGCCCGAGCCTGAGCCCGAAGACTGCTAACGTGTGACGTCCCCCGTCGCAAACAACGGGGCTTCCCACCGCACGCGGTTGATTTTGGACGCTTGGAGAGGGGCGCTCAGCCACACCCGTATTCCGTCAACAGACACACACCACCGTTTCAGCAATTCCTTAGAAGATGCAATCCGGCGACGGGACGGCGCTACTCGAGCAGGGGATCCAACCCGCGGGCGGGGTAGCCCACGACGGTCGTCGCGCCGGCCTCCCGGAGGGCGTCGGTCTGCTCGCTGACCTCCCGTTCGGTGCCGACCAGCGCGTAGTCCCCCGCGGCCTTCAGCAGGACCTCGCGTGCGCGCCCGGTGGCGCTCGAGTCGGTGGCACACTCCTCGGGCAGGGCTCGAGCGACGGGCCGACGGCGGGCGACGTAGTCGCCGACCGCGTCGAGGACGGCGTCGTCCTCGCCGGCGAACACCGCGGGCGCGTAGACGGCGAGGTCGCCCTCGAAGCCGGCCGCCCGCAGGGCCCGAAGCTCGCGGGGGGTCGACCGCGAGAGCAGGTCGTACTGGGTCGCGCCCGTCGCCATCGCGATCCGTTCGACGCTCTCGGAACCGACCCAGGCGTCGGGATCGGTCTCGAGGGCCGCGCCCAGTCGGGGCGCGACGGCCCGCTCGCGTTCCTCGTCGGTGAGGTAGGCGGGGTGGCCGGCGACCAGCACGCGGCTCACGCTCGCGGGGAGTTCGGCAAGCAGGGAGTCGTCGCCCAGCGGGTCGAAGCCGTCGGCCCGGACCGGGGTCGTCACGAACACGTCGGCGTCGGCCGACAGCGACTCGAGGACGTGCGGCGCCGGGACGTACTCGCGACCCTCGTAGTCGACGGCGATCGTCTCGGCGGGGATCGATGCTGCTCGGGAGACGTCGCACTCGGTGGGTTTGAGCGCGATCCCGTCTAGTCCGGCGCGGGCGAAGGTGCTCGTGGTCAACATTGGAACTCACCTCGCGCGACGAAAGGGCGGCTACGACCGGTGCGGAACGCGATCACTCGTCTGCGCGATCATGGCCGTTCTGGGCGGTCCGCGAGCAAAAAGCTGACGCTCCGCGCAGCGCTCACGGCGTCGAGCGATCGACCCGTTCGGGAGCCTCGAACTCGGTGGCGAGCTCGAGCAGCTGGACGAGCATCCGTCCCGTCGCCCCCCAGACGGTGTAGCCGTCGACGTGGAAGTAGTGGATGACGATGTCACCGTAGTAGGGGTGGTCGCGGCGCTCGAACTCGTAGTTCGCGGGGTCGAGAAACCCCGACAGCGGGAGGACGACGATCTCGGCGACCTCGATTCCGTCGCGCTCGTACTCCCGGTCGGGGATCCGGGCCACGAAGGGGGTGACGGCGTACTCCGAGATCGTCCGAATGTCGTCGAGCTGGCCGACGACCTCGGCTTCCTCGGGCTCGAGGCCGATCTCCTCGTTGGCCTCCCGCAGCGCGGTCGCGAGGATCGACTCGTCCTCGGGTTCGGCGCCGCCGCCGGGAAAGCTCATCTGTCCGGGGTGGTTGCCCAGGTCGTCCGACCGACGGGTAAACAGCAGGTAGTCCCCGTCGTCGCGCTCGACGACTGGGGCGACGACGGCCGCGTCGTACTCCTGGTCGTGGATCTCGTCGGGTCGGTGGGCTGCGACGGGCTCGAGGGTCAGTCTCGGTTCCATCGGATCACTCGAGTGCGTCCTCCAGGCGCGCGCGTTCGTCCGCGAGCTCGACGGGCGCCCACGTCTCGACGTCGTAGCTCGCGTCCAGCAGCGTCTCGATCCTGTCGTCGTCGCCGTCGGCGACGGCGTCCTCGACGGCCGCGACGAACTCCCCGCGAACCGTTTCCCCGAGGGCCTCGCGGTCGAGGCGCCTGGGTTCGATCTCGAGGATGTGCGGAACGTCCTCTGCGCCGTCGGGGACGGTCGGAAAGGCGGTGGGGCCGGCGACCAGCAGCGGCTCGCCGGGTTCGATCCCGTCGGGGACCGACCGGTTGGGGGGGTCGTAGGCGACGAGCGCGAACGACTCGAGGGCCCGATCGACCCGCGCCTCGAGGGCGTCGCGATCGACGTCGCCGCCGCCGTCGCGAAACGCAGCCTCCGCGAGGGCCCGATCGAGTTCGCCCCGAGTCAGGCCGCCGAAGAGGTCGACGACGCCGGCGAGTTCGTCGGCGGTCGCGTCCATATGCCGTCCAACGGTCGGTGCGCTGATAAAGGTTGAGCGGTCAGCTGTCGCGCGCGGAACCGACGCGGGGATCGAGCCACGGTCGGGCCCGCTCGCGGACGAACTCGGGGTCGATCGGAGCGTCGCGCCACTGGGGGAGTCGGCGGTCGGGGCCGGGCGGCGCGATCGCGTCGGCGTAGCGGGCGAGCTGGTCGCGCTCGCCGTCGGGATCGTAGGCGAGTCCGTTGAACGCCGCGTCGGCGCGGTACTGGGCGATCAGCTCGCGGCCCGCCTCCCGGTAGCGCGCGGGCAGGGTCTCGTAGTCGGGGGCGACGCCGCCCTCCTCGAGCACCCGCAGCAGCTCCGCGCCGACGGCGCGGCTCATCCCCTCGAGTCCCGCCTCGCCGGCGACGGCGCGGTGGTCGTGCTCGTGGACGCCCAGGTCGACCTGGGCGGTCCCCTCGAAGCCGGCGTGCTCGAGGGCGTCCCCGAGGGTGCCGACCTCGAGGCCCCACGTCCGGGGCGGGCGCAGCCGTTCGGCTAACCCGGCGGTCATCGCGAACTCGCCGGCCAGCGCGTACCGGAACGCGCCGCAGTACTCGAGGACCGGTTCGTCGTGCCGGGCCGAGAGGGCCCGAATCAGCGGCTCGTAGAGCAGTCGGAACAGGCGCCCGTAGAGCTGCCCCCGTTCGACGCGCGCGTAGTATCCCTTCGAGAAGGCGAACTCGGCTGTTAGGGGCGCGAGCAGCCGACGGACGTGGTCGGCCTCGTAGCTGCGGGCGTCGGCGTCGTGGACGACGACGTACTCGCCGGCCTCGGCGGCGGGCCCGAGCGCGAGCCAGACGTCCCGACCCTTGCCGGCCTCGCCGTCTATCCCCGCGGCCGAGAGCGCGCTCTCCAGCGCCGGCGCGTTACACCACAGCACCTCGAGCGGCAGGGAAAACGACTCGAGCCACTCGCGGAAAGGGCCGATCCGGTCGGCCGAGGCTCGAACCGGGACGACGACCGCGGCGGGATCGAGCGCCTCGAGTTCGCCGAGTACGCGGGCAGCGGCGGGGCTCTGGTGTTCCCGGTCGGTCATCGGGACAACGACGGCCGCCTCGGCGACGGGGTCGGCCGCGGGGCCGTCCGACGGGCTCGCGTCGCCGAGGTCGTGGAGCGTCGCGATCCGCTCCTGGACGTACTCCATCGGTCAACTGTTGGTGCGAGCCGGTAAAACGACCACGACTCCGGCGAGCCGGACGAGGGCTCTCGTCGGTGACCGATCGCCCACGATTGGCCCCGTGGGACGCGCTCGCCAGCGCCTGCCCGTCCCGCCTCGTCGCGACCGCGGAGACGGGCGATCGGTCGGCGCCGGCGGCGGTTCTGCGCGATCGGGGCTGACCGCGCTACCGCCACTTGCCGGCCATCGCCGCGAACAGCCGATCGTCGAAGACCGCCCGCCCGCTGCCGTCCTCGGTCTCGATCGCCTCGAGGTGATCGACGGGGATCTGGCTCCCTCCCATCCGGGCGTGACCCCCGGCGTTGGCCATCGGGACGTCGCTGACTGCGTGGCGAAGCGTCTCGCCCATGTGAACCCGATCGTCGCGGGACCGACCCGAGACGTGGATCGTGCCGTCGTACTCGCCGTAGACGGCGACCGCGGTCACCCCCTCGAGCTGGAGCAGCTCGTCGGCGGCCTGCGAGATCGCGTCGACGTTCCCGATCGAGCCGACGTCGCAGACGGCGAAAGAGCCCTCGATTCGGCGCTCGGTGATCGCTTGCGCCTTCGTCTTGAGGACGTCGTCGCTGACCTGGGGATTGGCGATCCGATCGAGCAGGTCCTCGTCGATTCCGTCGTAGAGGTAGCCACACGCCGCGAACTCGGCCCACGAGCAGCCGCGGGTCAACCGGTTCGTGTCCGACTGGATGCCGTAGAGCAACCCCGTCGCCAGCGCGGGCGAGAGCGCCGGTTCGAGCCCCCCGTCGGTCTCGCCCGCGGGGGCGCCCAGCTCCTCGAAGTACTCCGCGACGATCGTCGAGGCCGCGCCGTAGTTCGTCCGAACGTCGGTGAACTCGGTTCCGGTGCCGTTCCCGGGGTGGTGGTCGACGACCGCGACGGGCTCGACGAGCTGGGCCCCCGTGAACCCTCGCGGCGTGTTGTGATCGACGAGGACGACGGGCTCGGCGGCCAGCTCCGAGGCCGCCTCGACGCGCTCGAGGTTGAGCTCGAGGACGGTTCGGAACGCGCGGTTCTCCTGGTGGCGGATCTCGCCGGGAAACTGTAGGATCGGATCGGTGTCGACCGACGAGGCGATCTCGGCGATCCCCAGCGCACACGCCATCGCGTCGGGGTCGGGATTGGGGTGTAACAGCACCGCGACCTCGTCGTAGCTCTCGAGCAGGTTGCGAAGCCGCACGCCGGGCGGGCGGCGAACCCATCGACCGAACCACCAGCCGCCGACCGCGACGCCGCCGACCGCGACGACGAGCAGGGAGACCACGAGCGGATCGAGCGTCCGAACCGCGTCTCCAACCGAGTCGAGGGCCAGCGTGACGCCCTCGATCCCGTCGCTGTCGGCGCCTCGACGTCGCATACCGCACCATTACATCGGATCCTCAAGAAGGTTCTCCCCGGCTCGTCTGGCGTAATCGCCACCTACTCGCGGGCGGCGATCGCCTCACGGTACCCCTCTCGGAACGTGGGATAGGCGAGCTCGTAACCGAGTTCCCGGAGCCTCGCGTTCGAGCAGCGCTTGCTCGTCAGGATTCGACGGCGGGCCGTCTCGGAGAGGTCGTCGTCCTCGAGTCGCTCCGCCTTCGTCCGCTTGGGCGGTCGCTCGAGGTCCGCCTCGTCGGCCAGCCAGTCGGCGAAGGTCCACTTCTCGACTGGCTCGTCGTCGACCACCTGAACGACCTCGCCGCGGGCGCGGTCGGTCTCGAGCAGGTGTCGGACGGCGCCGGCGGCGTCGTCGCGGTGGACCATGTTCAGGTACCCCGCCGTGACCGGGCCCTCGAGGTAGCGCTCGAGGCGGTAGCGGTCTGGCCCGTACAGCCCCGCGTAGCGCGCGACGGTGCCGTCGAATCCGTACTCAGAAGGGGCCTCGCGGGCGATCCGTTCGGCCTCGGCGAGCACCTCCGTCTTTTCGGTCGTCGGCTCGATCGGGGTCTCCTCGTCGACCCAGTCCCCGTCGTGGTCGCCGTAGACGCCCGTCGAGGACGTGTAGACCAGTCGCTCGGGCGGGTCCTCGCGCCCGCCGAACGCCCTGATCGCCGTCTCGAGTCCCTCGACGTAGATCTCGCGGGCGGCCGCCGCGTCGCGACCGCCGCTGCTGGCCGCGAAGACGACGGCGTCGACGTCCGGAACGGCCTCGAGGTCGGTCGGGTCGGTGAGATCGGCCCGGATCGGGTCGATGCCGTCGTCCTCGAGCCGTTCGATCCCGTCGTCGGAGCGGCGGACTCCGATCGCCTCGTGGCCGTCCTCGAGGAGCTGGCGGCCCAGTTCGCGTCCGACGTAGCCACAGCCGAGAATCGCAACTCGCATACCCCGACTCGGGGTTCGGTCCCCATAATCGCACCGACGGCCCGGAAGCCGACGGGCGCCTCGTCGAGCGAGGGCCGGGAGCGATTCGAGCCGGGAGTGCGCGGAGAACCTATCCCGCTCGAGGCGAAACGGAGCGTATGAGTTTCATCGCCGAGTTCGAGCTCTCGACGCCGATCCTCCGGGAGACGGCGGTCGCGAGCTCGAAACTCACGATCGAGCAGGTCTACCGCTCGGGGGACGACACCACGAAGCTCGTCTTCTGGGCCTACGGGGACGATTCAGAGGCGATCGAGGCGGCCCTCGAGACCGACCCCACCGTCGCCGAGTACTCGCTGCTCGAGGCGCTGTCCGAGCGTCGGCTCTACAGCGCGGCGCTGACCGAGTGGGGTACCGACCTGCTGATCTACCCCGCGGCCGCGACGAACGACATCGCCTTCCGCGACATCACCGTCGCGGGGGACGGAGAGACGCGGATCCGCGCCCGCGTTCCCTCTCGCGAGGCGCTGCGGGCCTACCGCGAGAGCTGTCTAGAGCGGGACCTCGGGTTTCGGCTCCGGCGGATCTTCCGGGAGTCCGAGTCCGAAACCACCCGATACGGCGTCTCGAGCAGGCAGCGCGAGGCGCTGCTGGCCGCCCTCGAGGCTGGCTACTACGACGTGCCCCGGGAGGCGACGCTGGCGGCGGTCGCCGAGGAGCTCGAGATTTCGGATCAGGCGCTGTCGGCGCGGCTCCGCCGCGGACAGGCCGCCCTGCTCCGGAACACGCTCACGACTGCCGACCCCACTTGAAACGTTGGCGATCCAATCAGTGCCGTTTCGACGCTCCCGGCGATACGGGGAGGTATGACTTCGATGACAGCATCCGACGGGGCGAACGGGACCCCGACGACCTACCAGGCCGACCCCGACCAGTCGCTCAGCCAGGCCGTCCTCGAGGCCGTCGGCGAGGCGACCGGCGTCGATCAGCTCGAGCTGGCCGACGAGTTCGGCCCGCTGTATCACGCGATCGACCCGTCGGCGCTCGACTCGCTGTTCTGCGAGCGCGCCGAGACCGGCCGTTCGATGGGCAGCGTCACCTTCGAGTACGCCGGCTACCTGGTGTCGGTCGACCGAACCGGACAGGTAACCCTCACCTCCTGACGGCCGCTACCGCGCGCGACCCGCGATGACGTGCTGGAGATGGACGTACTCCTCGAACGACATCGGCGCGCGCCGTTCGATCTTCTGTTGAACCTCCTTGGCGTCGAGCTCGAGCTCCAGGTGGCTCTCGACGGCGTCGACGTCGAGCACCGCCGTCGTCATCCCCAGCAGCAGGTGCTCGCAGGCCATCGTCTCGATCGTCTCGGCGTCGGGCTCCCCCTCCTCGAGGGCCTGGATCTCGGCGGCCGCCTCGAGCGAGAGGGCGGGCGACTCGCCGGCCAGCAGCGCCTCGAGGGCGTCGCGATCGGCGCTCGTTCGCTCGGCGACGGTCTCGAGCCCGCGTCGGTCGACGATCGAGGCGAGCTGGTCGTCGTACTCCGCGCGGAGGTCGGCTGCCGTTTCGGGGACGGACGTCCGCTGTTCGTAGAACATACGCGAGACCACAGCGGTCGGCCCCAAGTGGATTGCCCTTCCGGCGGCGCCGTCAGTATTTATACCCGTACGCGATATCCCGAATCGTTCGAGTTCGCCCGACGCGACCCCTGCTAACGGTTTTCAGGGGTAAAGTGACCGGTACATTTAAATTACCGGCGACAGTAGATGCGGGTACCAGAACGCCACCGGGGCGCGTATCGCTCGACGATCGATGACAGGAAATCTTATTCACCGAGGTTTCGCAGGTCGCGAGCGAACGCTGTACGCGGCGGGGCGACGAGCCGGCGACTCGCCGAACGCGCGGGTCGACGCCCGGCGACGAGCCGCCCCGACCGCTCCCCGGTGCGGGTATGGCACAGAGGTTTGACTAACACATGGTAGACGAATCGAAAAACATCGAACTGACAGAGGACGACCTCGAAAACAACTCCAAGGGACAGCTCATCAAGAAGGCAGGCCAGCTCCGAGATCGACGAAACGATCTCAACCAGATGGCCTCCGAGCGCGCCTCCGAGCGCGACGACCTCAACGCGAAGACCCGCGAGAAGGTCGACGAGGCCCAGGAGCACCGCGAGAAGCGCGACGAGCTCAACGAGCAGGTCCAGGAGCACAAGGACAAGCGCAACGAGCTCAACGCCGAAGCCAACGAGCTGTTCGACCGCGTCGAGCAGCTCAAGTCGGACATGGAGCTCGACGAGGGCAAGGACCTCGAGGAGCTCGAGGAGGAGATCGAGCAACTCGAGTTCAAACAGCAGACCGAGGTCCTCTCGAGCGAGGAAGAACAGGAGCTCATCGAGAAGATCGAGTCCAAGCGCGAGGAGTACGAGGAGCGCAAGCAGAAGCTCGACCAGAACGAGGATCTCGAGGAGCTCGTCGAGGAAGCCGAGGAAGTCCGTTCGGAGGCCTCCCAGCACCACCAGAAGGTCACCGAGCTCGCGGACAAGGCCCAGGAGCACCACAACCAGATGATCGAGGCCTACCGCGAGGCCGACGACATCCGCGACGAGGCCGACGAGATGCACGAGTCCTTCGTCGAGGCCCAGGAGGCTGCCGACCGCCACCACGAGGACTTCGTCCGCGTCCAGAAGCGCCTGCGCGAGCTGGACAAGCAGGAAGAGGAGGAGCGCAAGTCCGAGCGCGACAAGAAGAAAGAGGAGGCCAAAGAGGAGGCCGAGGAGATCTATCAGAAGTTCAAGGAAGGCGAGACCCTCGACACCGAGGACCTGATGAAGCTCCAGAAGACCGGACTGCTGTAGGCCGATTCGTCAACCTGTGTCTGCTGCCGTTCGTTTCTCTCGGTAGTGACCGCCCCCCTTCTCGACTCCGGGCGGTCCCGCTCGGCGGTCGGACAGCCGTCGTCTCGAACCCGTAGCCGTCGAGTACGATCCCCGATCCGACGGTCTCGAGGGACGGAGTTCGACCGCGAGCGCCGGCTCTGACCCGAAGACCGTGGTAACCGGGACTTACGCCGTCGATCGGGGACCGTGTGCGGGCGCCGGCTCCGGACGCGATCGGTAGTCCGGCAATAACAATGGGTCCATCGCGTGGCCCGACTCACATGCACGAGTCCAGGGACGACGTCGCCGTCTTCGTACCCGGGATCGACGCCCCGAGTACGGTCGCCTGCCTTCGGTCCCTTCGCCCTCGCGGTATCAGAACGATCGTCGGCTCCGAGACCGCGACCACGCCCAGCGCAGTCTCGCGGTACTGTGACGAGTTCGTCCGCCTGCCCGATCCGGCCGAGGAGCTGGCGGCCTACGGCGACGCCCTCCTCTCGGTCGCCCGTCGGCCCGACGTCGAGACCATCGTTCCGGTCCGCGAGGAGGACGTCTACGCGCTGGCCCGACAACGGGAGGCGTTCGCGGCGTCGGTTGCGACCCCGTGGCCGACGTTCGAGACGCTCCGGACGGTTCAGGACCGGATCGAACTGTTCGCGGCGGCAGAGCGGGCCGGCGTCGCCGCCCCCGAGACCGCCCTCCTCGACGAGTGGGACGACTGGGATCGCGAGACGATCATCAAACCCCGCTACTCGGTCGCCACGCCGGAGTACCTCGGGCCGACGTACGATCGGGTCGAGGTCGGTTCGACGGCCTACCAGACGCCCGGGACGCCGCCGAACGCGGCCGCGGAGATCGAGGCTCGCGGCCACGTCCCGCTGGTCCAGGAGCGGATCGCCGACTCGAGGGAGTACGGCTTCTTCGCGCTGTACGATCGCGGCGAGGCGGTCGCGACCTTCCAGCACTGTCAGCGACGGGGCTGGGAGTACTGCGGCGGCCCCAGCGCCTACCGCGAGTCGATCTACCTCCCCGAACTCGAGGCCGACGGCCGGGCGCTTCTGGACGAACTCGAGTGGCACGGGCTGGCGATGGTGGAGTTCCTGCGGGACCCTCGCGACGGGCGGTTCAAGCTGATGGAGATCAACCCCCGGTTCTGGTCGTCGCTGCCCTTTACCGTCCAGGCGGGCGCGGACTTTCCGTTCTACTACTGGCAGCAGGCGGTGGACGAGCCGATCCCGGGGAAGCCGACCTACGAGACGGGGCTGGGCGGCCACCTCCTGCGGGGGGAGCTGAGCTACCTGCACAGCGTCCTAACCGAGGAGTACCCCGCGGTCGAGCGCCCGTCGCCGCGGCGGGCCCTCCGCGAGGTCGGACTGTCGCTGGTTCGCCAGCCCCGGTTCGACTACGCGGTCGCCGACGACCCGCTGCCGTTCGTCCGGGACGGTCTGAACGTCCTCCGGGAGTGGGTCGGCGACTGGACGGCCGATCCCGACGGCGAACTCCCCTACCGCGCCGACGCCGACGGACGGGTCGCTGACGACGGGGATTCCGCCGACGCACCCGGGGGCGTGACCGCCGAGTGACGGCGCTGGACCGCCAACGCTTAACGGGGTTGCGGCGTCACTCACGGGTATGACTCGAGGTGTCCGGAGTGGTCAGTAGCGATGGAATCGGTCGACTCGCCGTCCTCGCGGCCGGCGCCGCGGCCTTCGCGGTGGTCGGGGTCGCGCTGTTCGTGGTCTACCCCGAGACGCTCGCCGACCTCGCGGGCGTTCTCGCCGCGCTCGCCGCGACCGCGCTGGGCGTGCGGATCATCGGTCCGATCGCCGGCAGCATCTTCCCCGGCTACGACGTGGCCGAAGTCGCCGTCGAGGGACCGATCACCCGTGACGGCGGGGGCGGACGGTTCCCCTCAAGCCCGGGGTCGACGCCCGCCGACGACATTGTCGACCAGATCGACCGCGCCGACGAGGACGAGGCCGTCGACGCCCTGCTGGTGAAGCTGAACACGCCCGGGGGCGAAGTCGTCCCCAGCGACGACATCAAACTCGCCGCGGAACGGTTCGACGGGCCGACGATCGCCTACGCGACCGACGTCTGCGCCAGCGGCGGCTACTGGATCGCCAGCGGCTGCGACGAGCTGTGGGCCCGCGACGGCTCGGTCGTCGGCTCGATCGGCGTCATCGGCTCGCGGGTCAACGCCAGCGACCTCGCCGAGCGGCTCGGGGTCTCCTACGAGCGCTTCGCCGCGGGGCGGTTCAAGGACGCCGGCACCCCGTTAAAGGAGATGAGCGACGACGAGCGGGCCTACCTCCAGGGGCTGATCGACGACTACTACGAGACGTTCGTCGAGCGGGTCAGCGAGGGCCGTGAGCTCGACCCGGAGTTCGTCCGCGAGACCGAGGCTCGGATCTACCTCGGCGAGCAGGCCCACGAGATGGGCCTGGTCGACGAACTCGGCACCCGCCGCGAGCTCGAGGACGAACTCGCGGATCGGCTCGAGCGGGACGCGGTGGCCGTCGAGGAGTTCGAACCCAGGCGGCCGCTGATGGCCCGCGTCGGCGCGGGCGCCCGGAGCGTCGCCTACGCCTTCGGCGCCGGCGTCGCGGGCCTCGTCGGCGACCGCGAGTTCCGGCTGCGATTCTAGCCGTGGTTTTATCGTCGCACGGGATCGAACGCCTACCGTGACAACGCTGGTGGTCTGTCTCGACCGGACCGACGACGTCGGGCGCAAGACCGGGCTCCGGTCGCCCGTCGTCGGCTGGGAGGCAGTTCGCGCGCTGGTGACCGACGTCGGTCTCGCCGACCCCGAAGACTCGGGCGTCAACTCCCTGCTCGAGACGCTTCGGGTCGCCCAGGACCTCCGCGACGACGGCGAGGCGGTCGTCGTCGCCGTCGTCTCGGGGGACCGCGAGTCGATGGTGTCGGCCGACCGCTCGGTCGCGCGACAGCTCGACGACCTGATAGCGGCCCACGACCCGGAGTCGGCGGTCGTCGTCATCGACAGCGCCGAGGACGAGCGACTGGTGCCGATCGTCGAGAGCCGCGTGCGGGTCGACTCGGTCGACCGCGTGGTCGTCCGCCAGGCCAGGGACATCGAGTCGACGTACTACTTGCTCAAGCAGTTCCTGGCCGACGAGGAGCTGCGCCAGACCGTGCTCGTCCCGATCGGACTGACGTTGCTGGTGTTTCCGATGCTCGCGTGGTTCGTCGGCCCCGCGGAGGGCGCCGCGGCGATCACGACCGTTATCGGCCTCTTCTTGCTCTACAAGGGGTTCAACGTCGACGAGGTCGTCACCGGGCTCGCCCGCCGGATCCGCGAGTCGCTGTACTCCGGACAGGTCTCGGTCGTCACCTACGCCGTCGCGGCCGGACTGACCCTCGTCGGGATCTTCGTCGGCGTCCTCGGCGTCTCGAGCCTCGAGGACGCCTCGGGCGTCGCACTTCCGGCGGTGCAGTTCGCCTTCGACAGCGTCCCCTGGCTCGCCGCCGCCGCCCTGACCGCCAGCGCCGGGCGACTGCTCGACGAGGCGATCGGCGAGGAGCCGATCCGCGGCTCCTACCTGAATCTGCCCTTCATCGTCGTCGCCGTCGGGCTGGTCGTTCGGGGGTTCTCGGCGTACTTCCTCGAGCAGCAGGCGCTGATCGATCCGGTCCAGGTGTCCGCGATCGAGCTGGGCGTGCTCTCGATCGACACCTTCGGCATCACGGCCGGCGAGCGGTTGGCGGGCTACGTCGTCAGCGCCATCGTCGTCAGCCTCGTCGGCGCCAAGGTCGCCGCGACCTTCAGCGGCGACGCCGACCGAACCGTCCTCGAGGACGTCGCGCCGGAGTCGGGGCTCACCGACGGCGGCCCCCAGGGGCTCGACGGCTGGCGGTCGGATTCGGACGGCGACTCGAGCCCGGGCGCCGATTCCGAGTCCGAGGGGTCCGACTCGACGCGCGACGAGGCCGGATCGGGTCCTGACTACCCCCGGTAGCGTCCGGAACTCGTCACCCCTATAGTTCCCTCGGCCCAGGTGTCCGTATGAGCGACGCAGACGGCGCCTGGGTCAGCCTCTTCTCGGGCGGCAAGGACTCGGCGTGGGCGCTGTACAGGGCCCTCGAGCGCGACCTGAACGTCGAGCGGCTCGTGACCGTCCACCCGACGGGCGACTCCTACATGTACCACGTCCCCGCGACCGAACTGGCCGGGCTAGCGGCCGAGAGCATCGGCGTTCCGCTGCTCGAAGTCGAGCCCGACGATTTCGGAGCCGACGCCGCGACCGACGCGAGCGCGCAGGGCGACGACGAGCTCGAACCCCTCGAGGCGGCCCTGCGGGAGCTCGACGCCGAACTCCCGGGCGGGATCGCGGGCGTCACCGCCGGCGCCGTCGAGAGCGAGTACCAGACGAGCCGGATCGAAGCGATGTGCGACCGCCTCGGCTGTGATCTGTTCGCGCCGCTGTGGCGCGAGGACCCCCGCGAGCTCGCCGACGCGATGCTCGCCGCGGGCTTCGAGATCCGGATCGTCCGGGTCGCGGCCTACGGCCTCGACGAATCCTGGCTCGGGCGCACGATCGACGCGGAGGCCCTCGCGGAACTCGAGGCGCTCAACGAGGAGTACGGCGTCCACATCCTGGGTGAGGGCGGGGAGTTCGAGACGCTGGTCGTAGATGGCCCGCACATGGACCGGCGCATCGCCCTCGAGCACGAGACCGAGTGGGACGGCACCCGAGGGACGCTGCGGGTGACCGACGCACGGCTGGAGTAACGGTACTGGACTGCGAGTGAGCGGAGCGAACGAGCAGTTTTTGGTCCAGATTTTTGCTCGAGCGGTTCGACCGAACGAAGTTCGGGAGAACCCGAGAGGAAAAAGGTGGTTCTGAGACGCTGGTGGTGGATGGCCCGCACATGGACCGGCGCATCGCCCTCGAGTACGAGACCGAGTGGGACGGCACCCGAGGGACGCTGCGGGTGACCGACGCGCGGCTGGAGTGAGCGGACTCGCGACGAACGTGTCGTTCCTCGAGGAGCTACTGCGATTCCGCCGGATCGGGCCACGCGACGGACTCGAGGTCGCCGTCGAGGACGGCCGACAGCGACGGCTCGAGGGCCGCGAGCCGATCGGTCGGCTCGACGAGCCGTCGCTCCCCGTCGTACTCGATCAGCTCGAGGGCGGCCAGCTTCGGAACGTGGACGTGCTGTAGCGACAGGAAGATGTCCTCGACCGTCTCGCCGGGGACGTCGGCGATGGTCGGTCCCGACTCCTCGAGGGCGATCGCCGTTGTCAGGTCGTTTACCGTCAGTCGACGGTCTTCGGCGCTGAGGACGGCCAGGACCCGCCGACGCCGTTGGTTCGCCAGGAGGTCGAAGACGACGTCGGGATCGGGGCGACCGCGTGTCATACCTACGTACCGGCGTCGCCCCCTATTCGTTGGTCGGGTTGTATGTTCAACCGTTCATATACTGCGGCTCCCGAATCCGTCGCGCGACGGTACCTGCGCCGCCCGGGGTCGCGGGCGGGATCTACAGAGAAAGCAAGGCGAGTGCCTCGGGGCTTGACCCCGAGGCGGTTCACTCTATGGCCATCGACGACTCCTGGGCCGGCGGCGTCACCGCGAGGGTGTTCTCGATCAGCGCCCGGTGACCGCGCTGGAGGCGCTCTGACAGCGACTGGGGCGTGATTCCGAGCTCGGCGGCGACGTCCGCGAGCGAGACCGACCGCGAGGAGAAATAGCCCATCTCCCAGGCGGTCAGCAACGCCTCGTGTTGCTTCTCGCTCAGTCCGTACTGGCCGACACCGCGGGAGTGCGCGCGGGCGAACAGCTGCGTGAGTCGGTAGGGAACGTCGAACTCGCTGCAGTAGGCCTGGAACTCGTCGAGGCTGTCCCGATCGACGAATCGCATCCGAAGCTCCCACTCGTCGCGCTGGGCGGACGCCTCGAGGATCGTCGCCCCCAGCTCCGTGTACGCGTACACCAGCGAGTCGACGTTCTCGGTCCACTCACCCCGGTACAGCATCGAGCGTTCGTAGTCGTCGATGTGTTCGACGCTTCGGATCGACGGATCGGCGCCGATCGCCCGCTCGAACGCGCGGCGGTCGACGCCCGAGGCCCACAGGTACGGGGTGAGAACCTCGTCGGCGGCGACGACGCGCTCGACCTCGACGACCAGCTCCGGCAGCGACCGGAGCGTCTCGTGGAGCGCGAACGCCTCGGCCGGAATACGAAACTCCCCGAACAGACTCATAGACGCTACTTTTTCCGGGTCAGCATAAGTGAATCGGGAGCGAGCTACCGACGGGATCCCGCGAAACCGCGCCGCGTCGTCGGGATGAACCCGCCCGCGGAGATCGTCGACCCGCTCGAGGAGACGAAAACCGAGGCCGAGGACGGTCTCGGCCGGTTCCGGGAGCTGTCGAGGGCCGTCTAGCGGAACGACTGCGGCTGGGAGCCGACCGCCCGGTCGGCGTGCGATCGAGCGTGCGCCGACCCCCGGTGGTTCCCGGAGCGGTCAGTCCGAGCCGTTCGTGATCGTCGTGTGTGCGCCGATCAGCGCGCCGGCCAGGTTCAGCTCCTCGAGGCGGGTGCCCTCGTCGATGATCGACCGCCGGACGGTGGCGCTCTCGATCGACGCCTCCGGGAAGATCACCGCACAGTCGAGGTCGGTGTCGATCAGGGTGACGTCGTCCATCACGTGGACGTTCTCACCGATCGTCGCGTTCTCGAGGGTCGCGGACTCGGCGACCAGCGACTCGCCCTCGAGGTACCAGGAGACCGCCTCGAGGTAGCTCTCGGGGGTACCGATGTCGAACCACGCCCCCTCGAACGTATAGGCGTAGGTCGGCTCGCGATCCTGGAGCCACTGGACGAACCAGCCCGGCTCGTCAGGGTTGTTGTCGCCCGCGAGGTAGGTGTCGAACAGCGAGAGCGATTCCTGCGGGAAGGCATAACAGGCGATCGAGACCAGCGTGCTGTTGGGGTCGTCGGGTTTCTCCTGGAAGTCGACGACGCGGTCGCCCTCGAGTTCGACCAGTCCGTATGACGTCGCCTTCTCCCGGGAGCCGACGTCGTAGGCCGCGAGCGTGGGCGCCTCCCGCTCGAAGAAGTCGTCGACGAACTCGGAGACGTGGAAGCTCATCAGGTTGTCGCCGGCGACGACCAGCAGGTCGTCGTCGATGTTCTCGCGGTCGATCAGCTGGGAGAGCGCGCCGACGACGCCGAACTTGTCGTCCTCCTCGGTGGTCTCCTCGACCGACAGCGTCGGCTTCTCGAACTCGCTGTCGGCGAGGTGGGCCTCGAAGTCGGCGGCGAAGCGCTCGTTCGTGCTGACGTAGACCTCGTCGATCCGATCGTCCTCCTCGAGTTCGGCGAAGATTCGATCGATGACCGTGGCGTCGCCGACCGGGAGAAACATCTTCGGTCGATGTTTCGTGATCGGCCACATCCGCGTCGCGTATCCGCCTGCCAGAACGACGGCTTTCATGCCCTCGAGTTCGCCGAGGGGATGTAAGTCGTTTACCCCTGCGCGCCGCGCGTCGCATCGGGCGAAGCCGAACACATATGCGGGTCCGGCCGATCCTCCTACGTATGCGCGAGGCAGACGAGACGACCCGACAGCGACTCGCCGACGCGCTCCGGGCCGAGCCGGCGACCCCGAGCGAGCTCGCGGTCCAGTTCGAGCTGACCCCGGAGACGATCCTGCGTCACCTCGAGCACGTCTCGCGGTCGGTCGACGGTGGCGACGAACAGTTCCTCGTGGCGCCGCCGACCTGCCAGGACTGCGGGTTCGACGACTTCGACGAGCTGTTGAACCGCCCCTCGCGGTGTCCCGACTGCAAGAGCGAGGCCATCGACGAGCCGGCGTACACGATCGAGTAGCCGGCCGCGACCGTCGGTGCTGTTTCGACACGCCTATCTGTCGGCGTGGCAACGATCCGATATCGACGCCTCGAGCGGGCGGATCGCCGGTCTCGACGGACGCCGCCGACGCGAGGCCCGAGGAACATACGCATGTCCACCCCCGATTCCGATCCGGATCTCGACTCCCCCGAGCTCGCCCTGGCCGTCATCGAGTGGCTCGAGGACCGCGAGGAGTCCTCGGCGGACGTCGACGCCTGTCTGGAGCTGCTGGCCGATCGGCGCCGCCGGCTGCTGCTCGAGGTCATGCGAACCTACGGCGAGGAGCTGACCCTGCCCGACGCCGCCGAGGAGGTCGCCGTCCGCGAGACCGGCCGCAAGGTGACCGAGCTGTCGGCCGAACGGGTCGCCAACGTCTACATCTCGCTGTACCACGATCACATGCCCCGGCTCGTCGAGGCCGGCCTCATCGAGTACGACCAGGAGCGGGATCTGGTGTTCCCGCTCGAGATGCGCTAGAACTCGACGTTCGACGTCGAGGTCAGATCGTCGCCGTCGTCGATCGGGCCCGGGCCGACGAACTCGTACTCGTCGTCGGACAGGTAGACCGCGCCGTCGGAGACGGTCACGTCGAGCGCCGAGAGGTACGCCCCCTCGCAGGGGCCGAACGTACACTCCCCGGAGTCGGCCGCGAAGTACGCGCCGTGGTTGGCACAGATCACCTCGCCGTCGCGCATCGGCGCGCCGTCGCCCTTGTCCAGGTTGATGTGCGTGAAGTGCTGACAGTAGTTGAGCCAGCAGGAGACGTCGTCCCCCGTAGCGACGAGGATCGCCTCCCGCTCGTCGCCCAGTTCGTCGACGACCCGAAACAGAAACGTCGACTCCGCGGGGACGTTCTCGAGGGCCATAATTCGCTGTGTAGCCGCCATCGCTTCGCCGTTACGCATCAGGACTCGTGAACGTTTCGAGACCGTCTGACGGAGTTTTAACAGGCCGAGTCCCGAACGGCTGCCATGGACTCCTTCCTCGTCTACGGCTCGTACGGCTACACCGGCCGGTTGATCGCGCGCGAGGCGGCAGCGCGCGGTCGCTCCCCGACCCTCGCGGGGCGCGATCGCGACCGGGTGACCGAGCAGGCGGCCGACCTCGGCCTCGAGGGACGGACGATCGACCTCACGGAGGGACCTCTCGAGGACGAACTCCGCGAGTTCGACGCCGTGTTGAACTGCGCCGGCCCGTTCGATCGCACCGCCGAACCGCTCGTGCTGGCCTGCCTCGAATCGAACACGGACTACCTCGACGTCACCGGCGAGTTCCCGGTGTTCGAACGGCTTCGCCAGTACGGCGAGACCGCCCGCGCGGCAGGGATCGGGCTCCTGCCCGGCGTCGGTTTCGACGTCGTGCCGACCGACTGTCTGGCAGCGATGCTCCACGGGGAGCTTCCCACGGCCGAACGGCTCCGGCTGGGGATCAAAAGCGACGACGAGATCTCGCCGGGAACCGCGCGGACGATGGTAGAACTGGCGGGACAAGGGGGAGTCGTCCGCCGAAACGGACGCCTGCTCACCGTCCCCGCCGCCTACCGGAGCCGGAAGATCAACTTCGGCGACGGCCCCGAACACGCCGTGACGATTCCGATGGGCGACGTCGTCACTGCCGCCCACTCCACCGGGATCGAGTCCGTCGAGGTCTACGGCGCCGTCCCCGAACGGGGCGAGCCGTTGCTGTCGGCCGCCGACTCGCTGCGCTGGCTGCTCGAGCGCCCGTCGGTCGAGCGGGCGGCGACCCGCGCGATCGACGCCCTCGTCGACGGGCCCGACGGCAGCGCGCTCGCAACCGGCTCCGCGACCGTCTGGGGCGAGGTCGCCGACGGGGACGGCGGGCGCGCAACCGGGCGGCTATCCACGCCTAACCCCTACGCGCTGACGGCCGACGCCGCGGTCAGCGCGGTCGAACGCGTCCTCGAGGACGGGCTCGAGGCCGGGTTCCGGACGCCCGCGAGCGCGTTCGGCGCCGAGTTCGTCACGGAGCTGGCGGGAGTCGAACTGGACGTCCTCGAGTCGAACGCCGAGGTGGGGCTCGAGCCCGCCGACTGAGCCGACCCGCTCCAGCGGGGCGGACCGTCGGCAGAACGATCGTCTCGTCTCGATCCGTCGCCGAAACTCGAGCCACCGTTCGGACGCGATCGGGCTACGCGTTCGAACCGCCCGTCTCGTCCGAGTCCATGTACGCGCGAAACTCCCGGAACCCGTCCGACGTGGGAACGAGGACGTCGTCGCAGATCCCGCCTTCGAGCGCCCTGTACAGGTCGTGGAGGTCCTTGTAGTGGACCGCGACGACCGGAAAGTCCTCCGTGGTCAGGTCCCGCGCTTTCGCCTCCTCGACGCCCACCTCCTTCGCCGCCTTGCGGGTGAGAAACATTCCGACGATCCGGTTTTCCCCCGTCGCGTCGACGAGACACCAGATCACTTCCGGCACCGGATCGTCTCGCTGGACGCGCCTGTGCGGGATCGGGTCTTCGCTCATCGCGTAGCGCACCTCCGTGGCGTCGGTTGCGCCCGCGAGGCCGTCCTCGGACGCTTCGGCGCGGTCCAGCCCCGCGGAGCCGCGTCGCGGCGTTCTCGCACTGTCGAGAGACGGTCGGTCCCGCCGCCGAACGGACGGATCGCGCGTTTCGGAGGGCGCTCCCGACCCGTCGCGGTCGCTACGGCGTAGTAGCGTCCCATCGGTTCGTACTGGCGTATCGGTCCCCTTCATACTATTCGTTGCGGACGCTAATCTACGCGTACTCCCCCAGTATCGGGTGTTTTTACCGATCGGCGTCCGCGGTAGAACGGGGGAATCGAATCGCGCTACCGATAACAGCGCTCCTCGACGCGCTCGTCGTACAGCCTCGAGAGTCGCTCCGTTACCGGGCCGCCGCCGATCCCGATCCCGTCGAGGACGTCGATCGGTCGCAGCTCCCAGGTGCGATTGGTGAGGAAGGCCTCGTCGGCTCCGCGGACGTCGGCGAGTTCGTACCGTCCCGTCTCGACCTCGAGGCCCGCCTCACGAGCCAGTTCGAGGACGGTCGCCCGGGTGATCCCGGGCAGGACGTCGGCGTCGGTCGTCGGCGTGTGGAGCCGCCCGTCGCGGACGAAAAACAGGTTGCTGGTGGCACCCTCGGCGACCGCGCCATCAAGCGTCGAGAGCAGGGCCTCGTCGACCCCGTCCTCGAGTTCCGCCCGCGCGAGGATCCCGTTGAGGTAGTTGTGCGTTTTCGCTCCGGCGGGCAGTGCCGCGTCGGGGATCCGTCTGGTCTCGACGCTGCTGACCGTCGCGGGCTCGTCCCAGACGGGGTCGCCCTCGAGCCCGCCGCGGGGGAGCGGTTTGGCGTAGACGACGACCGTCGGCTCGACCGATGGCTGGGGGGTCAGCTTCCCGGGCTGGACGCCGCGGGTGATCGACAGCCGGACGTAGGCGTCCGCGAGGTCGTTGGCCGCCAGCGTCTCGTCGATCCGAGTTCGGAGTTCGCTCCCCGAGAGGCCGTGCTCGAGGGCGAGGGCCTCGCAGGTCCCCGCGAGGCGCTCGCGGTGGGCCGCCCACTCGAGGACGCGGCCGCCGTAGGCTCGCAGGGTCTCGAAGGCGGCGTCGCCGTAGCGAAACCCCCGGTCGTCGACGCTGACGGTCGCCTCCGCCGCGGGGACGAGTTCGCCGTCGACGTGGTAGACGCGGTCGTCGTTCATCTCCCGTCCTCCGAGTCAGACCGCGCGGCGGCGAACCGACAGAAGTTCTCGATCAGCCGCTTACCGACCGACAGCGAGATCTCCCCGCCGTCGTCTTCCTCGGGATCCCGCGTGAGGATGCTTTCGGGGTGGAACTGCACGCCCAGGTGGGGTTTCTCGCGGTGGCGGACGGCCATCAGGACGCCCCGCTCGTCGGCGGTCCGGGCCGTTTCCGCGAGGCTGTCGGGCAGGTCCTCGCGCTCGACGGCCAGCGAGTGGTAGCGGCCGACCTGGAACCGATCGGGGAGCCCGTCGAACAGTCCCGCGCCGTCGTGGGTGATCCGCGAGGGCTTGCCGTGGACGACGTGGGGCGCGTGGACGACGGGCGCTCCCTCGGCGGCACACAGCGCCTGGTGGCCCAGACAGACCCCGAGGATCGGATACTCGGTCTCGGCGAACAGCGGGATCGAGATTCCGGCCTCCCGGGGGGTGCCGGGCCCCGGCGAGACGACGATCCCCGTCGGATCCAGCTCGCGGACGCCCTCGAGGTCGATCTCGTCGTTTCGTCTGACGAGAACGGTGTCCTCGTCCTGCGACGCCGTCGTGGGAGCCGTCGCTTCGACGGCCTCGCCGACGTACTGGACGAGGTTGTACGCGAACGAATCGTAGTTATCGATGACCAGCAACCTTTTGCTGCGCTCACTCGCTGACGCTCGTTCGCTGGCAAAACGTTGATGAAAACCCTGCCTCCCTCCCTCCGGTCGGTCGTTGGGCCGCTCGCTCGCGGATGCGAGCGAGCGGCTGCCGTGCTCGTCACTCATCGTCCTCACCTCCGGTGCCCTCGAGGCCCATTCCGGCCCGTTCCCCGAGCGCGTCGTCGATGGCGGTGATCAGGGCCCGCCCCTTGTCGAGGGTCTCGTCGTACTCGCCGTCGGGATCCGAGTCGTGGACGATCCCCGCGCCGACCCGGAGGTGGTACTCCTCGGCGTGGCGGACGAGCGTTCGGATGACGATGGAAAGCGTCGCCCGCCCGTCGAAGCCGAAGATCCCGACGCTGCCGGTGTAGGGACCGCGTCGGGTCGCCTCGAGCTCGTCGATGATCTCCATCGTCCGGGGTTTGGGCGCGCCCGTGATCGTCCCCCCGGGAAACGCGGCGGCGATCGCGTCCGCGAGGGTCAGGTCCGAACGGAGCCGCCCGGTGACGTTCGAGACCAGGTGCATCACTTCCGAGTAGCGATCGACGCGGCGGTACTCCTCGACGGCGACGCTGCCGTACTCGCTCACCTTCCCGAGGTCGTTGCGCTCTAAGTCGACCAGCATCGCGTGCTCGGCGCGTTCCTTCTCGTCGCCCAGCAGGTCAGCCTCGAGTTCGGCGTCGGCCTCGGGCGTCTCCCCGCGCGGACGGGTTCCCGCGATGGGCTCCGTTCGGACGAACTTTCCGTCTCGCTCGAGCAGCAGTTCGGGGCTCGCGCTCACCAGGTCGGCGCTGCGGAACTCGAGCAGCGCCGAGTACGGCGCCGGATTCACCCGTCGCAAGGCGTCGTAGGCCGCGACGGGATGAACTGCTGCAGGTGCGACCAGCCGCTGGGAGACGTTCGCCTGGAAGGTGTCGCCGGCCCGGACGTACTCCTTGACCCGCCGCACGCGGTCGGCGAAGGCCTCGCGGCCGCAGTCGCTCTCGAAGGTCGCCTCGTCGGTCGCGGCGGGCGGGGCGCCGACCGCGGGATCGCCCTCGAGACATGCCCGGGCGAGCTCGAGGGCTCGCTCTCGGCCCCGTTCGTAGGCGTCCTCGAGGTCCTCGCCGGACTCGACGCGCGGACAGGCCGCGATCCGGAGCTCGGTCTGTTCGTCGTCGGAGGTCGGCTCCTCCCAGGCCGCCAGCCGATCGTAGACGCCGACCTCGAGGCGGGGCAGCCCGCGGTCGTCGACGGCCGATTCGGGGAGGTCCTCGAGTTCGCGGGCGATATCGTATGAGAGCCAGCCGACGGCGCCGCAGGGGTAGGGGATCGAACACTCGCCACGGGCGAGCGCTTCGCCCGCGAGGACGCCCTCGAGGGCGGCGAGCGTCGGCGACTGGCCGTCGGCCGGCCCGACGGCGTCAGGGCCGACGGTGAGCCCGTCGACGGGGTCGGTGCCGAAGTACCCCCAGCCGGGCTGGCCGCCGGTGGTCTCGAGGTAGACGCCGCCGGGGCCGTCGCGGGCCCGGCGGTACGCGAGAAAGGGATCGGAAACGGGGAGACGGACGACCACGGGCACGCGGACGGTCGAGCCGTCCTCGAGCCCGTCGCGGGCGGCGGCGCGAAAGGCCTCGGCCGCCGTCTCGACGCGCGGATCGCTCATACGCCCGAAGAGGGGCGTCGGCCTAATCAGTGTACGGTTCGGTCGGGTTAGCGGACCTTCGCGCGGTCGATCCAGCCCTGGATGCGCTTCTCGGAGATGTCGGTCTCGGACTCGAGGGCGGCGGCGTCGGCCGCGGCGAGCTCGGCGACGGTTTCGACGCCGGCGTCGGCCAGCCGATCCGCGTAGGCGGGACCGATCCCCTTGATGACGTCGACCGGTTCGTCGGGGGTATCGGACGGCTCGCCGTCGGCCTCGTCGCTTTCGGCCGACGATTCCTCCCCGTCGGTCGCCGTCGCGTCCTCGGCCTCCTCGAGCGCGTCCCCGCTGTCGGGGGCGGAGTCGTCGACCGTCTTGGCCTCGCTCGCCGGTTCGGTCTCGGTTCCGTCCTCGTCCGCATCGT
This sequence comes from Natronococcus sp. JC468, assembly GCF_012163165.1. Taxonomy (NCBI): domain Archaea; kingdom Methanobacteriati; phylum Methanobacteriota; class Halobacteria; order Halobacteriales; family Natrialbaceae; genus Natronococcus; species Natronococcus sp. JC468. The sequence continues at coordinate 15,616 of NZ_JAAVUO010000023.1, read as the reverse complement.
CCGTGTCGGCCGACTCGACCGAGTCGGACGGGTCCTCGAGTTCGACGCCCCCGGCCTCCGGCTCGGCGTCGTCGACGAACTCCTCGTCGTGGACGTCCTCCTCGTCGGGCACCTTCGACTCGGTCGGCGCCGCGTCGGACTGGTCGGGCCCCGTCGCCTCGGCCGGCTCGGCGGCGCCCTGGGGGGCGTTGTTGACGGCGGTTCTCGCCCCCGGCGAGGCCGAGGCCGCGGTTTCGGCGGCCGCCGACTCCTCGCCGGGGCCGGCCCCGCGCTCTCGTTCGACCGTTACCCCGACGTCCCGGGCGTCCCCGCGCTCCGAGTCGGAGTCGTCGAACCCCAACAGCGACTTCAGCTTTTGGAGGATTGCCATTAGCTGGATATAGTCGACTCCCACCACTTAAATTCGCCTGATACCCGAGCTGAACGACAGGTTCGACGCTCGAGGCCTACAGCCGCGAGCGAAGCGCCTCGTTCATCTCGTCAACGGGGGCGGTTCGATCCGTCCACAGTTCGAACGCCTCGACGCCCTGGTACAGCAGCATCCAGGCGCCGTCGACGGTCGTCGCCCCGGCGGCGGCCGCGTCCCGCAGCAGGCGCGTCTCGAGGGGGCGGTACACCGCGTCGAGCACGGCCAGCTCGCCGTGGAGGGCCTCGGCCGGCACCGGCGTCGCGTCCTCCTCCATCCCGACGCTCGTCGCGTTGACCAGAACGTCAGCGTCCGTGACGGCCTCGGCGAGGTCCTCGAGGCCGCGTCCGTCGGCGCCGGGGACCTCGGCGGCGAGCTCGCGGGCCGTCGAGGCGGTCCGGTTGGCGATCGTCACCGCGGCCCCGGCGTCGGCGAGCCCGAACGAGATCGCCCGCCCGGCGCCGCCGGCGCCCACCACGAGGGCGTCGGCGCCCTCGAGGGCGACGCCGTGATCCCGCAGCGCCCGCAGGGCCCCGGCGGCGTCGGTGTTGTGGCCGGTCGGCTCCGCGCCCGAGAAGTCGATCGTGTTCGCCGCGCCGATCCGACCCGCCAGCTCGTCGGGCTCGACGAACTCGAGGACGTCCCGCTTGAACGGGATCGTCACGTTCAGCCCGCGAACGCCGAGCGCCTCGGCGCCCCGGATCGCCGACTCGAGGTCGTCGGGAGCGGGCTCGAAGGTGACGTAGCGCGCGTCGAGTCCGAGTTCGTCGTAGGCCGCCTCGTGCATCGGCGGCGACAGCGAGTGGCCGACCGGGTTGCCGATCAGTCCGAACACGTCCATGGTCATACGTCGACTCGAGCGAGGGGGCCTATAACGGGTGTGACTCCGGCAGCGTTTCCGCCGAGCGGGTTCCGGGTCGCTTATACGGCGTTCTCGAGTAGCGGTCGCCATGCTGTCGGAAACCGGATTCTCGCTGCTCCTGTTGGGCGCCGGGATCGTCGCGCTGTACGCCGGCGCCGAGTTGCTGGTCGCCGGGGCCGGCCGCCTCGCGCTCGGGATCGGCCTCCGCGCCGCGACCGTCGGCGTCACCGTGATCGCGTTCGCGACGACCGCCCCCGAGCTGTTCGTCGCCACGATCGGCGCCCTCGACGTCTCGACCGACATCGGACTGGGTGCCGTCGTCGGCTCGAACATCGCCAACGTGGGGCTGGTGCTGGGCGTCTCCGCGCTCATCAAGCCGCTGTCGGTCGGCGAGATCGTGATGAAACGCCACGTTCCGTTCATGGTGATCGCGGCGCTGTTGCTCGTCGCCTTCGGCGCGAACGGGCGGATCGGCCGGCTCGAGGGGGCGATCTTCCTGCTGGTGCTCGCCGGCTTCACCGCCTACTTGCTGTACTACGTCAACGCCGACCCGATGCCGGCCGAGGAGACGCCCGAATCCAGCGGCGGTGTCTCGGTTCGGGACCTCGCGCTCGTCGGCGGGGGACTGCTCGCGCTGGTGGTCGGCTCGCGGTGGCTCGTCTCCGGCGGGACCGACCTCCTGCTCGCCTTCGGCTTCTCGGAGCTGTTCGTCGGGCTCACGGTGCTGGCGCTGGGCACCTCACTGCCGGAGCTGGCCGCCTCCGCGATCGGGGCCCTGCGCGGACAGACCGAGTTCGCCGTCGGCAACGTCGTCGGCTCGAACATCTACAACATCCTCGCGGTGCTCGGGATCGTCGCTCTGATCACGCCGATCGAGGTCGCCGCGAGCACGATCCGGTTCGAGCTCCCGGTACTGGTGGGGTTCACCGTCGTCCTGATCGGAATGATGGGGTACGGACGCCGCCTCTCCCGGCTCGACGGCGCCACCCTCCTTGCGGCCTACCTCGGTTTCGTCTACCTGCTCGTCCCGTAGAACCCAAAGGATTTGGGAGTGGACTTTACGGGATACCCATTGTACGAAACGTATGAGCGAACCGGAAACCACGTACGTCGGGAAGGCCTGCGCGTACATCACCCGGGAGACGGGCGAGTTACTCGTCTTCGAAGGCCCGGGACACGAGGGTCTGCAGATCCCGAAGGGGACTCTCGAGGGCGACGAATCCCCTCGAGAGGGGCTGTTCCGCGAGGTACGCGAGGAGAGCGGTCTGGCGACGCTGCAGGGTGCCGAGCACCTCACGACGGACATCTGGGTGCGACGCCCGTCCCCGCCGAAGTACTACGTCCGTCACTTCTTCCACGCGACCGTCCACGAGCCCCGGGACAGCTGGACACACACGGTCCGGGACGGCGGGGACGAGCACGGCTCCCAGTTCGAGTTCAGCTGGATCGAGCCGACGGGCGACCGCGAGTTCGCGCTGGACCTCGACGACTACGTCGGCCTGTTGCCGTCCGCGACGGCCGGCCCGGATCGGCCGGTCGCCTCCGACTGACGCCTTTTCGGAACGAAAACGGAGAGTATTCGAGGCGCCGCCCCCGAACGTTCGTCGTGATCGCAATCGTCGAGAGCCGCGCCGACAGCGCCTCCGTCCACGTCTGCGAGCGGCTCCGGGAGCTCGCCGACTGGACCGAACGCGAGGACGACGCCCGCCCCGCGGGCGACGGCGGCGGCACGTACTACCGCCTCGAGGACGCCGAGTTGCGCTCGTTCGACGACCTCCACCTCGAGCTCGAACGCCCCGCCGAGGCCTTCGACTGTGACCCCGAGCTGCTGGTTTTCGCCTCCCGGCACTCGGGCGATACGGGCGCCCTGCTGACGGGCCACTTCACGGGAAGTTTCGGCGCCGCGGAGTTCGGCGGCGAGGACGACTCCCTCGCCGAGGCCTGTCCGAACGCCCTCGCGCGACTGCTCGAGGCCTTCGAGACCCACGCGCCCGAGAGGTACGACGTCGGGATGGAGTGTACCCACCACGGCCCCAGCGACGTCGGCTGTCCCTCGCTCTTTGCGGAGCTGGGCAGCGACGAACCCCAGTGGACCGATCCCGACGGCGCCGCGGCCGTCGCGCGAGCGATCCTCGAGCTCCGCGGGGTCGACGCCCACCGCGATCGGCAGGTCGTCGGCTTCGGGGGTAACCACTACGCGCCCCGCTTCCAGCGGATCGTCGAGGAGACCGAGTGGACGGTCGGCCACGCCGCGGCCGACTGGGCCCTCGAGTCGATGGGCCACCCCGAGACCCACCGCGAGGTGATCGAACGGGCCTTCGAGGCAAGCCGGGCCGACCTCGCCGTCCTCGACGGCGAGTGGCCCGTCCTCGAGGACGTCCTCGACGACCTCGACCGCCGGATCGTCGGCGAGACCTGGCTGCGGGCGGTCGGCGACCGACCGCTCGAACTCGTCGACGCCGTCGAGGACGAACTGGGCCGCATCGAGGACGGCGTTCGCTTCGGCGACCGCCGCGAGGACTCCTTCGTCGTCCGCGAACTCCCGAGCGAGTTGCTCGAGACCGCCCAGGGGATCGACCCCGACCGGGTCCGGGAGCTGGTCGAACGCCACGCCGTCGCCTTCGAGACCGAAAACGCCGGCAGCCGCGTCGGCAGTCGGATCGCCCTCCCCGACTCCGGGGCGAAACGGGAGCTCGTCGCGGCCGTCGCCGACGTCCTCGAGGCGAAGTTCGAGCGCGTCGCCCTCGAGGACGACGCCGTCGTCGTCGAGGAGGTGGCGTTCGATCCCGACCTCGCCCGGACCCTCGGGGTTCCGGAGGGGCCGGCGTTCGGCGCGCTCGCGGACGGGGAGGCGGTCACGGTCGACGGCGAACGGATCGACCCCGACGCCGTCCACCGTGAGCGGAACCGCCGGTTCGAGTTCTGACCGGTTCGATCCCGGAGGGAAATCGCCGACTGTTCCGCCCCGCCCCGCGATCGGTCGATTCTCGAGTTCCGACACGTAACCCCGCGTTATCCCGCCTCCGGGCGGCTGACGTGTAGGGGAAAGGTAATTATGCTCCATCTACTACTGGCTCCCAGGAATGGACTCTCTCATCGAAGACGCGATCGACGAGGCCGAGACCGCGGAGGGGGACGTCCCCGCCGACGCGTCGCGGTCGGGCCAGTCGGGCGCGAACGGGGCCGACAACAGCGGGACGATGACGGACGACGAACTCGAGGACGTTCTGCAGGATCTCCAGACCGACATCACGGTCGTCGGCTGTGGCGGCGCCGGCGGGAACACTGTCAACCGGATGCACGAGGAGGGGATCCACGGGGCCAAACTCGTCGCCGCGAACACCGACGTCCAGCACCTCGTGGAGATCGAGGCCGACACCAAGATCCTGATGGGCGAGGACAAGACGGGCGGTCGCGGCGCCGGCTCGCTCCCGCAGGTCGGCGAGGAGGCCGCCCTCGAGAGCCAGGAGGACATCTCCGGGGCGATCGAGGGGTCGGACATGGTCTTCGTCACCGCGGGGCTGGGCGGGGGCACCGGTACCGGTTCGGCGCCCGTCGTCGCGAAGGCGGCTCGAGAGTCCGGGGCGCTCACGATCTCGATCGTCACCACGCCCTTTACCGCGGAGGGAGAGGTCCGCCGCACGAACGCCGAGGCCGGCCTCGAGCGCCTGCGCGACGTGAGCGATACGGTGATCGTCGTCCCCAACGATCGCCTGCTCGATTCGGTCGGCAAGCTGCCGGTTCGCCAGGCGTTCAAGGTCAGCGACGAGGTGCTGATGCGCTCGGTGAAGGGTATCACCGAACTCATCACCAAGCCCGGTCTCGTCAACCTCGACTTCGCCGACGTCCGCACCGTCATGGAACGCGGCGGCGTCGCGATGATCGGTCTGGGCGAGTCCGACTCCGAGGCCAAGGCCGAGGACTCGGTCAAGACCGCGCTGCGCTCGCCGCTTTTGGACGTCGACATCTCCGGGGCGAGTTCGGCGCTGGTCAACGTCACGGGTGGCAACGACATGTCCATCGAGGAGGCCGAGGGCGTCGTCGAGGAGATCTACGACCGGATCGACCCCGACGCCCGCATCATCTGGGGGACCTCGATCGACGAGACCCTCGAGGGCAGCATGCGGACGATGATCGTCGTCACGGGCGTCGAATCGCCCCAGATCTACGGCAACGGCGACGGCGAGTCGACCCAGCCGGAACGCGGCTCCGGGGCGCGGGGTCGGGGCGGCGCTCGCGGCGAGGACGACATCGACTTCGTCAACTGATCGGCGGACGCGACTCGCGGGACGCTTCTTCGCAGAATCGACGGCGCCGTCAGTCGTCGGCCGTGGCCGGCTCCCCGCCCGCGAGGTCGGCCTCGATGCTCGGCGGGTACTTCCCGCGCTCGAGTTTCAGATCCGACTGGGGGCGGGCCATGCAGGTCAGCGCGTAGTTCTCGGCTTCCTCCTCGGTGAACCCGCGAGCCGCGGGCTGGGTGACCTCGCCCTCGAGGATCTCGGCGGTACAGGCCAGACACATTCCCACGCGGCAGGAGTACTCCTGGGCGATCCCCTCCTCGAGACAGCGGCTGAGAATCGTCTCCTTGTCGGTACAGGTGATCGACTCCCCCGTGCCGACGAACTCGACCGTGTACTCAGTCATACCGAACGGTACGGAAGACCGCACTAAAACTCTTTATTACGATTCGTCGCCCTCGAGCCGACGAAATCGACCGACGCGGGGGCCGTGCCCGCGGGCCGCGATCCGAGCGCGCGAGGACGTGCACATAAAACGTTTTCTTACCGCGGAGTTCACACTGTCCTATATGAGCACGCAGGAGCAGTCGGCCGACGCCGCGACGCCGGGCACCCGATCGGCGGACGTGGTCGTCGTCGGCGCCGGAACCGCGGGCAGCTACGCCGCAGCGACCGCCGCAAGCGAGGGGTACGACGTCGTCCTCCTCGAGCGCAAGTCCGAGGAGGAGGCGGGCCACATCGCCTGCGGGGACGCCCTGAAGGGCGCGGCCGATTTCCCCGACGCGATTCCCAAATCCCAGCTCGAGCCCGCCTTCACGAACACCGACGTCGACCACGGCCGCTTCGAGATCCCCCAGGAGGACACCGTCCTCGAGATTCCGATCCCCGGGGAGCTGGCCGTCGTCGACCGCTGGGAGTACGGCAAACTCGTCATCGAGGGCGCCGCGAACGCGGGCGCGGAGATCCACTACGACACCGTCGTTCAGGACGTCACCCAGGCCGAGGACGGTCGGGTGACGGGCGTGCGGGCGACCCGGAAGGGCGAGCCCCTCGAGTACGAGGCCGAAATCGTCGTCGACGCCGCGGGCTCGCTGTCGGTGTTGCAGGACCACGTCGACTTCTCGGGGTCGACGTTCGACACGAACGTGAACTACACCCACTTCTGTTCGGGCTACCGCGAGGTCGTCACCGTCGACGACCCCGTCGAGTGGTCCGACGCCCTCGTCTTCAAGCCGACCGATCGGGCCGCGGGCTACCTCTGGTACTTCCCGCGCACCGAGACCGAGATCAACGTCGGCCTGGGCTTCCAGATGACCGAGGAGCCGATGAAACTCGTCGAGAGTCTGAAGCGCGACCTCCGGAGCCGCCCGGAGTTCGAGGGCGCGCAGGTCGACGACAAGCTCGGCGCCGCGCTCCCGACGCGTCGGCCCTACGACTCGGCGGTCCACCCGGGCTACGTGGCCGTCGGCGACGCCGCGGGGCACGTCAACCCGACGACGGGCGGCGGAATCGCGGGCGCGGCCTACGCCGGCAAGTACGCCGCCGAGGCCGCCGTCGAGGCGATCGAGAGCGGCGATGTCGGCGAGCGAGCGCTCTGGGAGTACAACCAGCGCGTGATGGACCACTTCGGCGCCCGCTACGCCGCCCTGGACGTCTACAACATCCTCTCGACGGCCGTCGACGTCGACGACCTGATGGGGCTACTCGCGGCGATGCCCGGCGACAAGCTCGCCGAGGCGCTGTACTCCGGCAGCACGGACATCGGAACGAAGCTCAAGCTCGAGGCGCTGCTCAAGAGCCGCGACCACTGGGGGACGATCTGGAACCTCTACAAGACGAAGCAGTGTGCGGACGACCTGCTCGAGCACTACGGTCACTACCCCTCGCACCCGGGCGCGCTCGACAGCTGGCAGGACCGACGCGACGACCTGATGGAGGCGGTCTACGAGACGACGGGCGCCGATCCGAAGTACTAACACCAACCTTTTACTCTGCAGTCTCTCGCGGTGCTCGAGGCGCGCTCTCGGTCGGGCGTCGGCCCGAATTGGCGAACACCGATTCCTACTCTGTTAGGGAAAGCCGACTATTCCTGTCCCCTGTAACGAGTATCCATGTCGCAAGGACATACCCGTCGACGCACACTAGCGCTGGTCGGAACCGCGGGCGCCGGTCTGGTCGCCGGCAGCTTCGGAGCAGCGAGCGACGAACACGGCGGCGAGGATCACGGCAACGAATCCGACGAGGATCACGAGGACGACGGTGCGGAGGCGACGGCCCGCGTCCGTGCGGCCCACCTCTCGCCGGACGCGCCGAACGTCGACGTCGCGGTCGAGGGCGAAACCGTCCTCGAGGACGTTCCCTTCCGCGCGGTCAGCGACTACCTCGAACTCCCGGTCGGCACTGCAAACGTCGCCATCTCGGCGGCGGAGGACCCCGACACCGTCGTCTTCGACGAGGAGTTGGAGCTCGCCGAAGGGGCCTTTACGATCGCCGCGCTGGGCGAGCTCTCCGGGGAGAACCAGGCGTTCGCACCGGCCGTCCTCGAGGACGACCCGAGCGATCCGGGCGAGAACGCTCGCGTACGGCTCGTCCACGCCTCGCCCGACGCCCCGGCGGTCGACGTCACCGCTGACGGCGGCGAGACGGTGCTGTTCGAGAACGTCGCCTTCGGGGAGGCCGGCGCCCTCGAGGTTCCCGCGGGCGAGTACACCCTCGAGGTCCGCCCCGCCACCGACTGCAACGACGGCGACGTCGTCGCCGAGTTCGACGTCGCGCCCGAGGCCGGCGGCGTCTACAGCGCCTTCGCGGTCGGCTACCTCGAGCCCAACTGCGCGCCGGCCGACGAGGCGTTCGACCTCGAGGTCGTCGCGGATGCCACCGGCGACGGGAGCGGAGAGGACGGTGGCGACGATCACGGCAACGAATCCGACGATCACGACAACGGCTCCGACGAAGAGTACTGAGACGCCCGCTGCCGCGACGATCGACGCCGACAGCCACTGTCCCCTTTCTTCCGTTACCGTCGATTACAGCGACTCGAGGAGAACGCCCACGACGTCAGCCGCGGGAGGACGTCAGGGGCGCTCGGTAGCGATCCGTTCGATCGCGCCCGCGATCGTCTCGACCCCCTGGCCGATGCTGTCCTCGTCGACGTCGAACGTCGAGGTGTGGTGGCCGCCCGGATGGTCGGTGCCGACGCCGACGTAACACGCCAGCCCGCCGTTCTGTTGGACTTCCCGCATCAGGAACGTCGCGTCCTCGCTGCCCCCGAGCTGGTCGCGTTCGAGGACGTTCTCGACCCCGGCGACGCCGCCCGCGACGTCGGCGACGACATCGGCGAGTTCCTGGTCACTCGTCGCGCTGGGTGCGTCGGCGCCGATCTCGAGGGCGACCTCGCAGTCGTGCATCTCGGCCGCGGATCGCATCACGCGCTCGGCCTTCCCGTACATGTACTCCATCAGTTCGGTCGTCTCGCCGCGCACCTCGGCGACGATGCGGGCCTCCTCGGGGATAACGTTGGCCGCACTGCCGCCCTCGACGACGCCCGCGTTGATCCGGGTGGCGCCGTCGCTGTGGCGCGGGATGCCGTAGCAGTTCTGGACCGCCGTCGCCATCGCCTGGACGGCGTTGCGGCCCTGCTCCGGGTGGCCCCCGGCGTGGGCGGGCTCACCGGTGAACGTGGCCTCGAGGTGGCGCACTGCGAGGAAGCCGTCGATCCCGGCGACGATCTCGCCCGTGGGGTGGTCCAGCCCGACGTGGAGCGCGAGCAGGTAGTCGACGTCGGCGAGGTGGTCGCTTTTCGCCATCGACTTCCCGCCGCCGACGACCTCCTCGGCGGGCTGGAAGAAGACCTTCAGCGTGCCCGAAAAGTCGCTGTCCGCGACCGCCTCGAGGACCCCGATTCCGATCGTCGCGTGGGCGTCGTGGCCGCAGGCGTGCATCGCCCCGTCGTGTTCGGAGCGAAACCCCCCCGCGGATGGAGCGTGGTCCGGGTCCTCGGACTCGGGCTGAGGGAGGCCGTCGATGTCGACCCGGAGTCCGACCGTCGGCCCCTCGCCGCGCTCGAGGACGGCGACGGCGCCCGTGTACCCGCCCTCGAGGGCCTCGAGGACGTCCTCGTCGGCGCCGTGGTCGCGGGCCCGCTCGAACCAGGTCTCGAGTTCGGTCTCGTCGGGGACGCCCATTCGGTGCTCGCCCGCGAGGGCGTCGGGGCCGACGTGGAGTTCCTCGAGGTCGAGACGGGACCGGAGTTCCTCGACGATCCTCGCGGTGGTGTAAAACTCCCGCCAGGCGGGCTCGGGTTTGCGGTGGAGGTCGCGGCGCAGCGAAACGAGGTCCGGATCGGTGGACATGGCGCCGTCTTCGTCGGGCGACCTCAAAGCAGTGGCGGGTTCTTCGAGACGGCCGTCTCAGTTTCCTCGCCCGGCACCGTGGATCTGCTCGACCTCGGCCTCGATGTGGACCGAGTTCGGGAAGTTCTGTTCGGCGATGTTTCGCGCGAGGTCGTCGTGACCGTGGATCTCGAGTTCCCGCGTGAAGACCGTGTACTCCCAGGACGCGAACCGGCGCTCGTCGTCGCCGTGCAGGCGAGCGTGCTGGGGGACGGTCAGCTTTTCCGGGGGATGAGAGTGGGGTCCCTTCAGCGCCGCACCCTTGCGCTCGGCGGTGGATTTGATGTCGTCGACGATGCCGTCGAGGGCGGCTCGATCGCCGCTTTGAAGCGTGAGCCGGGTGACGAAGGTCATGCTGTACGACCCTGAACGGCCGGCGCGTAAAAACCTGCTGAGATCCGGTGCCGGCGGACGCACGGTCCGATATTCTCTTAACGTCGGGCACGTTACTCGAGGTAATGGCAGTCGAAGCTACGAGCGCAGGCGCGATCCTCTTCCGCGATACGCGGGGCCGGCGCGAGTATCTTCTACTCAAGAGCCGCCCGGGCGACTGGGAGTTTCCGAAGGGCGGTGTCGAAGGAGATGAAGAGCTACAGCAGACGGCGATCCGCGAAGTAAAGGAAGAGGCAGGTATCGACCAGTTCAGACTACTCGACGGCTTTCGCGAGGACTACGACTACGTCTTCGAGGCCAACGGGAAGACGATCCACAAGACCGTCCACCTCTTTATCGCGAAGTCGTTCGAGGCCAGCGCGGAGCTCTCGAACGAGCACCGCGACCTCCAGTGGCGCGACTACGAGCAGGCGATAAACACCGTCACTCAGGACGGGCCACGCGAGATCTTAGAGGAGGCCCACGTGTACTTGAACCAGATTCTGGAGGAAGACGAGGAGTAGGCCCCCCGGCGACCCGGGCCGCGACGGAACAGCGGTCGGCAAGCCCGGGCTCCGTCGATCGCGGCGATCTACGGTGACCGCCGACCGCTCGAATACGAGCGAGGCGTTCTCGGAGCCGTCGGCGGACCGCAGTACACTTGTCTCCGATCGCCCTACCGACGCCAGTGACGCGAGCGACCGACAGCGAGTTCGCCTTCGAGCTGCGGGCCTGCCGGTGGGCCGAGCGGGCCTGGCCGCCGGCCGAGGACGTCGACGACGACCGGGCCGTCCTCGTCGCCCGCCAGCTCGGCACGAAGCGCCGGCGCTGGGACACGATCGTCCTCGAGTGCGACCGCGAGGCCCTCGAGCGGCGCGCGAACTTCGGCCCGAAGCGACTCGATAGCGACCTCTTGCACGTCGTCCGGAACGCGCCCGCCGACTGGCGCTACTACCGCGACGCGCTCCCGGATCCGGGCTACCCCTGGCGGTACGTCCGCGAGGCGATCCACGAGGCCGACAACCGGGGGATCCTCGAGACCCGCAAGTCGGGCAACCGCATCGAGATCCGCCGGAAGTGGGACTATCCGGAGTGGGTCGACCGGATCGTCGCGATCGAGAACAAGCCCGACCTCGACGCCAGCGCGGCCCGGAACCTGGCGGCCCAGCTCGAGTACGACGTCGCGCTCGGGCTCGCCGACGAGGTCTGGGTCGCCACCCGGGCGACGGGAGAACGGGTCGAACCCGTGCTGTTCGAGGACCTGCCCGTCGAGGCCGGCGTGCTCGCGCTCGAGCCCGAGTCGCCGTCGGCCGACGTCGCGTGGTATCCCCGCTCGCTTTCGGTCGATGAGCCGGGAACCCGGATCCTCGAGCGGCCCGAGGGTGGTCGACGGAACGGGTCGGCCGCTCGGTTCGAGTACGTTCCCCCGGAGACGAAAGTCGAGAAGCGCCTGGCGATCGCCGAACGGGCCTACGAGCGGGGGTGGCGCTCGTTCGTCGACACGATGCGCCCCGACTGTCGACACTTCGCGCTGCGGGGAACCGACGGAGCTCAGCTGCGTCCCTACTGCGGGGCCAAGGGACGCTGCCAGACGGCCGCGGAGTGTTCGGGCGCCTGCCCGGAGTTCGAACCCGAACCGCCGCGCTGGCGGACGAAGGGGTGGCCTATCGAGGGCGGGCCGGGAACACGCTGTCGACGGCTGCTCGAGGATCGACGACGACGCCGTCGCCCCGGACTGTAGCCGAACTGCGGACCGAGACGCGGCGGTCAGTCCGTCGTCGAGACCTCGAGCTCGTCGCGGTCGACGGCCAGCCGGAACGTCGGGACGGTGCGGTACTCGATCTCGACGACGCCCTTCCGGCGCAGGCTCTGGAGTCCCGAGCGGACGTCCTCGGAGTCAGGGTCGACGTCGTGGGCGTTCCGGAGCTTGTGTAACACCGAGACGACGCTCTCTGACTCCTCGTCGGGGCCGGCGAGCACGTCGACGATCAGCGCCTGAAGCTCGGGCACCCGGATCCTGGAGGGCGTGCCGTCGTCGGGATCGCTCTCGACGCCCGGCTCGACGTCGACGAGGTCGGCCGCCTCGGCGGTCGCCCGGATCAGGCTGTTGTCGTCCCGGAAGTAGTAGTCGCCCAACTCGTCCTCGAGGTAGCCGTGAACCTCGCTGCCGCTTTCCAGCCCCCACCGTTCCTGTAGCTCCGCGTTCTTCGTCGGCTGTAGTTCCACCACGTCCGCCAGCCGTTCCCTGGCCTCGTCCGAGAGCGTCATCGCCCGGAGGTACGCGGATCCGATACTTTTGCGTTGTGTCCCGCTCCGGCGGGGCGCGGCCCGCTCAGTCCCCGAGTATCGAGACGGGCGCGGCCGTCTCGAGGGTCTCCTCGACCTGGGTGTAGACCAGAACGGCGCCGAGCGCCGCCAGGACGGTACCGAAGGCGAACGGCGCCCAGATCCCGAACCCGATCAGCGCCCCAGAAGAGAGCGGGCCGATCGCGATCCCGAAGCCGAAGGCCATCGTCAGCACCGAGAGCTTCGAGCCGGACTCGCCCTCCCCGGCGAGATCCCCCGCCAGGGCGAGCGCCGGAGCGAACACCATCGCGCCGGCGACCCCCTGCGCGAGGCGGGCCAGAAACATCGCCACCGAACTCGCGACCAGCCCCTGGGCCATCGTCGCCGGGATCAGGATCACCATCCCGGTCAGGATGAACGGCCGTCGCCCGTATCGGTCACAGGCCCGTCCGATGGGGGTCTGCAGCAGGATCTGGGCGATGATGAACGCCGAGAACTGGAGCCCGAACCAGGTCGATCCCTGCTCGAGGTGGGCGTTGATCTGGGGCTGGATCGTCGAGAACAGGGCGATCACCGCCGCCATGAACAGCGAGACGACCCCCAGCGTGAAGATGGGGTCGAGCAGGTTCTTCCCCGACGGATCGAGGACGTCGATCGAGAGGTCGGCGCCCGCAGTCGCACCCGTCGAGTCGGGATCCGTGATCAGCACCGTCACCAGCAGGTAGCTCAGCGCGGCCGTGATCGCGGCGACGGAGAAGGCGGCGTCGAACCCGCTGATCACCAGCCCGCCGGGAAGCGGGTAGGGTCCGGCGCTGACGACCGCACCGGCGGCGACGGGACCGGCGCCGAACCCGACCAGCCGGAACGTGTTGTAGACGCCCATGTTCCCGCCCCGGTCGCCCGTCGTCGCGAGTTCGTTGACCAGCGCGACCGACGCGGGGATGATGAAGGCGACGCTGACCCCCTGGAGCCCCCGAATCGCGAGCAGGGAGACGTACGTGTCGGCGAAGACGTACGCGAGGTTCGTCAGCGCGAGGCCGCCCAGTCCAACCAGGATGAAGGTCTTCCGGCGCCGCGTTCGATCCGAGAGCCGTCCCGTCAACGGCTGGAAGGAACTGTTGAGAAAGCCGAACAGCGAAAGGATGACCCCGATGATCATCGACTCGCCGAGCCCGAACGTCGGTCCGCCGACGACGTCGTCGGCGATGTACAGCGGAATCACGATGATCAGAAACGAGTTCCCGATCCCGTCGGCCATCCGTGCGAACGCCAGCGCGAGCACCCGCCTGTCGACGGCGAACTGCGCGAGAATCCATCGAACGAGACGCCGCATCGACTCGAGGTGTGCGGTCCATCCCGATTACCGTTTCGAATCGAAGTTCCTGCCGTCCGGACCGTCCGTGTGATCGCCGCGATTCTACAAGCCCCTGGCCGTCGTCTCCGCTCACATGGACGCGGTCAAACTCAGCCGGATCGACGACGCCCTCGAGGAGCTCTCGTACCCGATCGACGCCGACGCGGCCGCGAGCGCGCTCGCGGGCGTCACGCTGTTGCTCGCCGACGGCGAGCGCGACCTGGGCGAGCTGATCGAGCGGGCGAACGACGAGCGATTCGAGTCGGTCGAGGACCTCGAGACCGAACTGCACAACGTCTTGCCCCGGGAGGCCGTCGGCGAGCCCTACCAGTCGGAAGGCGAGGGCTAACACCCAAACGGGTCGCTTAAGTCGCTCCGTCGACGTATGCCGGACAACGATGGAATTCTGCGACGAATGCGGTTCGATGATGAAAGCCGAGGACGGCACCTGGGAGTGTGGGAGCTGCGGCTTTACGAAACCGAAAGGCGACGCGGCGGAGTACACGGTGACCGAGGATCAGGAGGCCAGCGAGGTCATCGAGTCCTCCGAGGAGACGTCGCTGCCCGAGACCGACGCGAACTGCCCCGAGTGTGGCAACGATCGGGCCTACTGGTACATGCAACAGATCCGCTCGGCCGACGAGTCCGAGACGCGGTTTTTCATCTGCACCGACTGCGAGTACAAGTGGCGCGAGGACGACAACTAGCGCTGCGAGTCGGGAACGTCGAACGAAGGGGGTGAGGGTGGGGGTCGAACGGCGACCGAACCTCTGACACCTGCGGTCGCCCCGTCGGGGCAACCGACCTGCACTGCACTCCGAACCTACCGCTCCGAAAACAAAAGCCCGGTTCCAATATCGTTTGGTAGTTCGGACGGTCTGCTGTAACTGTTTATCGGAGCGACCGGGACCGTCCCGCAGCGGCTCCGGAAATCACGTACAGCGGACCGCATCACTCGTTTCGAGCGAGCGTCAGGTATCCCGTGTGGCCGACCGGAGCCGTCGACGGTCGCGAGCCGCGGTCGTCGAACTGCATCTCCCGCTGGATCGTCTCCCGAGTGCGAATCTCCGAGAGATCAGCCTCGCGGGCGGCCGCGACGACCTCGCGGGTCGACTCGACGAACGGGCTGTAGACCGCCAGGAACCCGCCCTCGACGAGCAGTTCCGGAACGTGCTCGACCACGTCCGGGGCGTCGCCCGTATCGAGGGTGACGACGTCGAACGACGACGGCTCGAGCTCGTCGACCGATTCGACCAGATCGCCGGTGCGAACGTCGACGTCCTCGGCGACCCCGCCCAGTCGCATGTTCTTCTTGGCGACCTCGGCGAACTCGGGGTCGCGCTCGTACGTGACGACCGACGCGCCCGCGCGGGCCAAAAGCGCCGTGAGCACGCCCGTACCGGTTCCGGCGTCGAGGACGCGATCGCCCCGCGAGATCCCGGTCTCGCCGATCACCAGACCGATATCCCGGGGGACCATCGGGGCGCCCGTGCGCTCGAAGTGATGGAAGAGGTCGGGACCCCGGAGCCGCCGGACCCGAAATTCCTCGCCCAGGTGGGTCTCGAGGGACGTGCCGGGTTCGACGTCCTCGGGAACCTCGAGGACGCCCAGGTCGGTACCCATCTCCTCGCCGGGCTCGACGAGGGACTCGCGGTCGCCGCGGACCAGTAGAACGGGGACGGTCACGCGGTACTCGAGGGCCTCGAC
>NZ_JAAVUO010000022.1:0-58149 GCF_012163165.1 Natronococcus sp. JC468 | reverse complement strand
ACCCTCTCGGTTCCTGCAAAGCGCGTCGTGGAAGCAGGAAGCCCCGAGGCTTGACCTCGGGGTGGGTTCACGTCGGGCAACACGAGCTCTACACGGACGGCGAGGCCGGCGCCCTCACCGAGGAGGGTCACGGGCCGATGCGCGCCGAGGTCGGCGAGACCGTTCGGATCTACTTCGCCAACGGCGGGCCGAATCTGACCAGTGCGCTCCACCCGATCGGGAACGTCTGGGCTCGCTATTACCGCGACGGCGACCTGCTCTCGGAGCCCGGCCGGAACGTCGAGACGAGCGCGGTCGCGCCCGGATCCGTCGTCGCGGGCGAGATGGAGCTCCCCGTCCCCGGACCGGTCAAAATCGTCGATCACGCGCTCTCGCGGGTCGTCCGCAAGGGGATGCTCGGGGTCATCGAGGTCGAGGGCGAACCGAACCCGGAGCTCTACGACGACGGCACGTAGGCGCGAGCGCGGAAGATCCCGCTCCACGAATCAGATCGCGGGACCGTCCTCGGCCTCGAGCAGCTCGTGGTACCGGTTCCGAATGGTGACTTCGGAGATGCTGGCGACCTCGCTGACGTCGTTCTGGGTGACCTTCTCGTTGGTGAGCAAGGCCGCGGCGTAGACCGCGGCAGCCGCGAGCCCGACCGGCGACTTCCCCGAGTGGACGCCCCCTTCCTTGGCCGTCTGAAGGAGGCTACGGGCGCGGCGTTCGGTCTCGTCGGAGAGTTCGAGCTCGCTCGCGAACCGCGGCACGTAGCTCTCGGGGTCGGCGGGCTGGACCTCGAGGCCCAGTTCCCGGATCACGTAGCGGTAGGTGCGGGCGATCTCGTCTTTTTCGACGCGGCTGACGGCGGAGATCTCGTCTAAGCTGCGAGGGGTGCCGGCCTGGCGGGCCGCCGCATACAGCGAGGACGTGGCGACGCCCTCGATCGACCGTCCCGGCAGTAGGTCCTCCTCGAGGGCGCGCCGATAGATCACGCTGGCGGTCTCGCGGACGTTCTCCGGGAGTCCGAGCGCGCTGGCCATGCGGTCGATCTCGCCGAGGGCCTGCTTGAGGTTGCGCTCCTTGCTGTCGCGGGTCCGGAAGCGCTCGTTCCAGGTCCGCAGACGCTGCATCTTCTGGCGCTGACGGCTCGAGAGCGATCGCCCGTAGGCGTCCTTGTCCTGCCAGCCGATGTTCGTCGACAGCCCCTGGTCGTGCATCATGTTCGTCGTCGGCGCGCCGACGCGGGACTTCTCGTCTTTCTCGCTTGCGTCGAACGCGCGCCACTCGGGACCGCGGTCGATCTCGCCTTCCTCGACGACGAGCCCGCAGTCCTGACACACCGTCTCGGCGCGCTCGCTGTCGGAGCGCAGGCGACCGCCACACTCCGGACACCGCTCGCGCTCGGCGGCCCGTTCGTCCGCCTCCTCGCGCTCGCTCGAGCGACGCTCGCCGCTCCCGGTCCGGATACGTGAGTCTGTCATCGTGGGGTGAGAATCCGGCCGCGAGTGCCGACCGGAGAACGTTCTGTTCCCGTTCCACGGGATCGACGGTGTTAAGTACTTCGGTCGTCCTTCCGGAGCTCGGGCCGGTAACGCGCGGTTACCGGGGCAGGGCGTATCGACGGGGACGCGACGGCGGTATCGAAACCCTTACTCTCCGGAGTCCGGTGGGATCTGGTATGAGCGACGACGCCGTCAGTGCCGAGGAGGTCCGCCACGTCGCGGAGCTGGCTCGCGTCGGCCTGACCGACGCGGAGGTCGACCAGTTCACCCGCCAGTTCGCGGACGTCCTCGAGTACTTCGAGACCCTCGACGAGGTGCCCGAGGTCGAGCGCGAGGCAGACCTCACGAACGTGATGCGACCCGACGAGGAGCGGGACTCGCTGGATCGGGAAGAGGCGCTGCGCAACGCGCCCGAAACCGAGGACGGCTACTTCAAGGGGCCCAACGTCTCATGAGCGAGAACGTCTTCATCACCGAGGAGCGCATCGAGGGCGACGACGACGGTCCCCTCGCGGGGCGAACCGTCGCGGTCAAGGACAACATCTCCACCGCGGGCGTCCGGACGACCTGCGGCTCCCGGATGCTCGAGGAGTACGTCCCGCCCTACGACGCGACCGCGGTCTCACGACTCAAAGACGCGGGGGCGACGATCGTCGGCAAGACCAATATGGACGAGTTCGGGATGGGGCCGCCCCCCGAGCCCTCCTACTTCGGGCCGACGGCCACCCCCGCTGCACCGGGTCGCGTTCCGGGCGGCCCCGCGGGAGGCCCGGCGGCCGCCGTCGCCGCCGGCGAGGCCGACCTCGCGCTCGGTTCCGACACCGGCGGATCGATCCGCTGTCCCGCCGCCTTCTGTGGCGTCGTCGGGATCAAGCCCACCTACGGGCTGGTCTCGCGGTACGGACTGGTGGCCTACGGCAACAGCTTAGAGCAGATCGGTCCGTTCGCGAACTCCGTCGAAGACGCCGCCCGGTTGCTGGACGTCATCGCGGGCAGCGACGAGCGAGACGCCACCACGTGCGAACCGCAACTCGAGGGGGCGAGCTACGCCGACGCCGCGACGGGCGATGTCGACGGCCTGCAGATCGGCGTCCCCACCGAGTTGCTCGAGGGCGCCGACGAGGGCGTCGTCGAGACGTTCTGGGACGCGATCGCCGCCCTCGAGGACCGGGGCGCCGAATACCACGAGGTCTCCTTACCGTCGGTCGAACACGCCGTCGAGGCCTACTACGTGATCGCGATGTCGGAGGCGTCCTCGAACCTCGCCCGGTTCGACGGCGTTCGGTACGGCCATGACGCCGACGCCGAGGGCAACTGGAACGAGACGTTCTCGCAGGCCCGCGAGGAAGGGTTCGGCGACGAGGTCAAACGCCGGATCCTGCTTGGCACGTACGCGCTCTCGGCCGGCTACCACGACAAGTACTACAAGAAGGCCCAGGACGCCCGCGCCTGGGTGAAACAGGACTTCGACGAGGCCCTCGAGGACGCGGACGTCCTCGCGTCGCCGACGATGCCCGTTCCCCCCTTCGAGCGCGGGGAGAGCCTCGAGGATCCCCTCCAGATGTACCTCGCCGACGCCAACACCGTCCCGGTCAACCTCGCCGACCTGCCGGCGATCTCGGTCCCCGCGGGCGAGACCGACGGCCTCCCGGTCGGCCTGCAGCTGGTCGGCCCCGCCTTCGGCGAGGAACGGCTGATCCGGGCCGCGAGCGCGCTCGCGTAATCCGCTGAGTCCATCACAACTTGTCTTCGGAGAAACGACTCTCAATCGTCTATATCGTCCCTGGCGTGAATTTTGGCCTGTTCACGGGCGCTGGGATTGACTGACTCTTTGAACGGAACTTTCGCCAGCGTCGCATACACGGGTTTGCCGGGCACCTCAGCGTACTCGTCCGGGAGGTGGACTGCAAACTCCACATCGAGGTCCGCGTCATATATCGAGTCGTCGAGCGAAACGTCGGTCGCAGCCTGCAGTTTCGCCGCTGGAACGAATCCGAGGCCGATATTGGTCTCGAGGTCCGGATTCCACCCCGCCGACGTCAGGTAGCCACATTCATCGCCCGTCTCCGGGTCCGAGATGAGCCAGTAGTCCGAGGGCCATTCCAGAATCGGTTCGCCTGCCATTTTCAGACCGACCAGTTTGTGAGTGAACGGAAACGCACCGTTTTCGATGGCGTCCTTCTGACGTTCCAGTTCGGCCTTGCCAACGTAGCCCACGTCCTTGTCGTCGGGGACCTGGTAGCCGAGGTTGACCTGAAACGGCGACGTCTCGTAGTCCATATCCTGCCCCAACGACAGGATTCCGGCAGCGATACGTCGACGACCGTTTACTGGCGCCGCGGCACCGCCGTGGTCTTTGACCGTTTCCAGTACTGGATTCCACACTGCCTCGGCGTTCTTCGTCGCTTCACGAACGTATATTTCGAACCCTGCCTCTCCGGAGAAGCCCGTCTGACTCACCAGCACCGGGACGTCGTTGATAGTCGCTTCCATCAGTCCGTAGTACGGAACGTCTTCGACCGCATCACCGATGAGCGACTCCATCACATCGGACGATTTCGGCCCCTGAATCTGCATTGGCGAGACGTCGATCTCGTCGATGTCGACGTCGAAGTCGTTGCCGACTGTGACCCCTTGCAACCACTGCAGCAGGTCGGAGTCGGCGATGGAGAACCAGAACTCGTCGTCGTCGGGCCGCAACAGGACAAAGTCGTTGAGGATCCCGCCGTCCTGGTTGCAGCAGATGGCGTACTTGCCACGCATCGTCTCGATGTCGGTCGCGTCTCGCGTAATGACGAAGTTGACGAACGCCTCGGCATCGGATCCCACGACACGAATCTGGCGCTCGACTGCGACGTCCCATAGCGCTACGTGGTTGACCAGCAACTCGTACCCGGCTTCCGCACCTCCGTCTTCTGGGTCGGTGTACGCGCGGGGGTGATACATGTGGTTGTAAACCGTCGCCTGATGACACCCCTCCTCGACGGAGAGGTGCCAGAACGGTGACTTCCGAACCCGGGTAGAGGTCACGAGGTCAACGTCTGCGTCACCTGTTTGACGAAGATTTCTGGGAACAGTACGATCCGATTGGTCGACGTTGGGGTGGTTCGGGTGGTAGTTTCTCGACATTGGTACTCTATTCCGGTGATTCAACGGAACGGTTGGATAGCGACGCCCGGAGACGCCCGAAGCGACTGGTATCGAACGGCGGGGTAACTCCCGTAAGGAGGTGGAATTTTGGTTCAGTGTCGATGCCTCGGTCATCGTCGTGGTCTCTCTGCGTCATACGAGTGAACACTTGTCCATCGTCATGGCATCTTCTACCATGAAAATGAACAACGGCCTGTAACCGCATTGCCCTCTCTCTTAATCGAATAATGCATTTATATCGGGTCTAGAATATTTCACGCATTCCTGATCACTTTCGCAGGTTCTCGGTGGAAGCAGTGAGAACAACGAAGGCAAGCAAAAAGAATGATTATCGCCCAGAGAACTCCACGAGAGATTCTCGATACACGTTCATCCTCGTTCTGAGTAGTGTACCACCAACTCCGCTGGGCCGCTCTCCTGTATTGACCCCAGCAGCCTCCGTTTCACTGACCCGTAGAACAGTGCCAGACTGTTGAACGAAGACTCTGTATGTAACGTTACGCTGACTCCGATTCGGAACGCATCGTCAATGCGTTATATAGACTCTAAATCACGCAGATGATTTATGGCATATTTCGTATAGGTCGATAGCCGCTTCGGTAACTGTTTGCCCTGTATCTATCACGTTGACAGGACGAGAAGCAGTATATGAACGCCGGGACGCAACTCGTTTTTCGACGCGACGGCTGCGGTCGCTCACGCTAAGCGTCCGACCGAACGCGACGGGGATCGGTACCGGTAGCGATGGCTCTCGAGACGGATCGCGAACGACGAGAGCGCGCGGTGTCGCTCGAGGCGGACTACTCCTCGTACGCGAGGTTCATGATCCACTGCGAGAAGGCGTCGCTGTTGGGGTCGACCTCGTCCTCGCCGATAAACGGCGAGAGCATGTCGCCCGCCATCAACAGGGTGAAATCGAGGTCGCGGGCGATCGGCGTGATGTAGTAGGTGTTGTGCCCGTTGTAGATCGTATCCTCGCGGTCGACCAATTCCTTCTCGACGAGGGATTCGACGATGCGACTTCCCTTCCGCGAGGAGACGTCGAGCTCCTTCCAGAAGTCGCTCTGGTGGATGCCCCCGGTTTCGCGGACGAGCTCGAGGCCGGCCCGTTCGTCCTCGGTGAGCTCGGCTTCGGTCTCGGAGACGCTCACTGCGACCACCCCGTGCGCGACGCTACGGGCGCAAGTGCGTGCATACCTGTATCAGGCGGCGCGAGCCGCTTAAATGTGCCCTTCGCGGTTACGCTCCGGGTCGACGGGCTCGTAGGCCGTCTCGCAGGGCGGTCCTGGCGCGAACGCGTACCGCGACCGCTCGCCGAGCGCGATCAGCGACGACGATCGAGTGCCGTAGCCGTCGCCGTGGACGCAGACGCCGTACTCGTGGTCGCCGAGCACTCCCCCGGCGCGCTCGAGCCAGCCGTCGACGCCCTCTCCGCGGTCGGGGACCAGCTCGGCGCGCACCCTGCGGGCGTTGTCGGCCTGCTCGCGGGCGATCTCGGGACGCTCGGGCGGCAGCCGGACGTCGTCGTCGACCGCGGCGTTGACGACGACGTGGACGCCCGGCTCGAAGTCGGTCCGCTCGAGGACGCCGTTCCACTGCAGGCAGACGGCGTCGCGCTCGTCGGCGACGACCAGGTAGAACCCGTCGTACTCCCGGCTCTCGGTCTCCGCGTCGACGGTCGCGGCCGCCTCGCGGGCCGAACTGGCCTCGAGGGCGTCGGCCACGAGCAGCCCGCGGGAGCGCTCGCCGGCGAGCTCGGGGGTTCCCCAGCGGTTCGTGATCCCGGCGAAGACGCCGCGTTCGTTGTAGCCGATCCAGGTGCCGCCGGCCTCGACGTCGCGGGGCGCGACGATCCGGGGCTCCTCGCGGTAGACCCCCGGCGGAACCGACTCGCGCTCGAGGGACTCGTCTCGGTTGGCGGCGACCGCTACCGGTGCGTCCTCGAAGACCTGCCAGGCGAGGGTGAGCGTACACACGGGCGGGGGTAGGGACGCCGAGGCCTTAACGTCGCGTTCGGCACGCGGGATATCGAAGGGGAGCGTTTACTCTCGAGACATCGCGAACTCGAGCCGATCGGAGCGCTACTGGCCACCGGTATATCATAAAAGGTGAATGTTAGTGATGTATGGGTAGAGCGTGCTCGGTGACCGGAACATACCGTTTCCGAGGCCAAGAGTATCGGGGAGCAGTAGTCCACTGGACACAGGAGATTTCCACATCCTCCCCAGCCGATTCGCTCACTCCCTGCGGTCGTTCGCTCATCCCTCGCACAGCGTTGAACGATGACTCGCTATTCGCTCGTCATCGATCAGCGCGCGCCACCGCAGCGCGGGAGGGACGATCGCGACTCGCGTGCGCTCGCTCGAGTCCGCGGGAAGTTCGACGATGGAAGCCGTTCGACCGCCCGCGCTCACCCTGACCGCGACCGCGTCGAGACGTCCGTTCCGGACTCGAGCAGCCGCGCCCGTACGGCCTCGCGGTCGACGGTTCCCGAGTGAGTGCGGGGCAGCGACGCCGTCAGGCCGATCGTCTTCGGTCGCTTGAACCCCGCCAGGCGGTCGTCGCAGCGTTCGAGCAGGTCCTCGAGGTCGACCGAGCCGCCCTCGGGGACGACCAGCGCGGCGACCCGTTCGCCCCACTCGGGGTCCGCGAGGCCGACGACGGCCGCGTCGGCGACCGCGGGATGGGAGCGCAGGACGTCGGCGACCGCGCCGGGATCGACGTTCTCCCCGCCCGTGACGATCCGGTCGCTCCGGCGGTTGAGCACCCAGAGCCGGCCCTCGGCGTCGGCGTAGCCGACGTCGCCGGTGTGGAGGCCGCGGTCGCTAAACGCGGCCTCGGTGTGTTCGGGCTCGAGGTAGCCCGGGGTGACCGTCGGCCCGGAGACGACGAACTCGCCGACCTCGCCCGCGGGAACCGCCTCGCCGTCCTCGTCGACGACGGCGACGTCGGTCCCGAGCAGGGGCTGGCCCGACGTCCCCTCGTGAGCCTCCGTCTCCGCGGGCGTCGCGGTGGCGATCTGGGAGGCCGTCTCCGTCATCCCGTAGGTGGGGTGGACCGGGACGTCGGCCTCGCGACAGCGCTCGAGCAGGTCGCTCGAGGCGGGCGCACCCCCCAGGAGGACGAACCGCAGCGAGTCGGCGGGCCGCCAGCCGTCCTCGAGCAGGCGCTTGCACATCGTCGGCACCAGCGAGACGCCGGTGATCGCGAACGACTCGAGGGCGTCGGCGGTCGCCCGCGGCTCGAACGACCGCTGGACGACGACCGGGGTTCCGTACAGGACCGAGCGAACGACGGGCGCGAGCCCGCCCATGTGGTACATCGGGAGACAGCACAGCCACCGATCCTCGCGGGTGACTCCGAGGCGAAACGCCGACGCCGTCGCGCTGGCCAGCAGGTTGCCGACGGTCAGCCTGACTCCTTTCGGATCCCCGGAGGTGCCGGAGGTGAACATGATCAGCTGGACGTCGTCAGGCTCGAGCGAGGCTGGTTCGGCCGCGGGCGGGGACGGGGAGTCGGCCGCGTCGTCGCCGACCGCGATCGGTCGGACCCGATCCGAACCCGGGTCGTCGACGGATCGAACCGGGATTCCGCCGCGTTCGTCGGCCAGCTCGAGGGCGTCCGACTCGGTGTCGGCCTCGCAGACGACGGCCTCGAGTTTCGTCCGTTCGGCCTTCCCGACGAGTTCGGGGACCGCCTCGCGGACGTTCAGCGGGACGACGGGCGTCCCGAGCCGCATCGCGGCGAAAAACAGCGTCGCGAACGCGGGACGGGAATCGAGCAGGAATCCGAGCCGGGCCTCGCGCGGGGTCTCGAGGACGTCCCGGAGCGCGGCTGCGGCCGCGTCGACCCGTCGATCGAGCTCGCGGAACGTCCACGACGCGTCCCCGTCGGCGTCGATCAGGGCGGTCCGCTCCGGGGTGGCGGCGACGCGGTGGCTCACCGGATCGCGGGCGGGCCACTCGAGGGGCGTCACGCCTCCCACACCCCCTCGACGCCCAGCCCCTTGGCCTGGGGGACGACCGCGGCCCCGTTCTCGAAGAGGACGGGGTCCCGGCCGAGATCTTCCGCGAGCAGGTCGCCGGTGGCCAGCCCGCAGGCCGGCAGCTCGGGCAGCGACGCCGCGAGGTGGACCGCGCCCGTGCGGGCGACGACGCCGTCGATGGTCGTCGTCACCAGCGGCGTGATGCCGAACTCGGCCATCCAAGTCGTCACCTGCCGGGCGACGTCGAGCCCGCCCAGCGCCATCGGCTTGACGACGACGGCGTCGGCGGCCCGAGCCTCGCAGATCGTGTCGACGCCGTGTTCGAGAAGCCCCTCGTCGAGGGCGATCCCGACGCCCCGTCCGCGGAGCTCGGCGTGGCCCTCGAGGGCACCCGCGGGGAGGGGCTGCTCGACGAGCGCGACGTCGTCCTCGTCGAAGGCCTCGATCGCCGCGAGCGCCTCCTCGTAGTCCCAGGCGCCGTTGGCGTCGGCCCGGAGCTCGACCGACGGGCCGACCGCGTCCCGTACCCGGCGCATCCGTTCGACGTCGGCCTCGACGTCTCGGCGGCCGACCTTGAGCTTGCAGCAGCGAAACCCGCGCTCGACGGCGTCCCGCGCGGCGGAGACGGTCTCCTCGACGGAACCGTCGCCGACGGTCGCGTTCACCGGCACCCGCGCGACCAGCGCGTCGGGCGCGTAGTAGCGGTACAGCGGGATCGACTCACTGGAAGCCGCCAGATCCGCGAGCGCCAGCGAAACGCCGTATCGGGCGGCGACGGCCTCGTCGACGGCCTCGAGGGCGCCGTCTTCGTCGCCGGAATCGAGCGCATCCCGCGCGCGCTCGAGGGCGGCCTCGCAGTCCGCGAGCGATTCGGTCCACCCCGGCAGCGGGGTCGCCTCGCCGTAGCCGACCGCGCCGTCGGCGCGGCTCACGCGGACGAGAAAGCCGTCCCGGGACTCGATCGTGCCGCTGGCGGTCTCGAGGGGGTCGGCCAGCGACAGTGAGAACGAGCGGTACTCGAGGTCGTACCGGCTCATCCCAGCACCAGCCCTCCGGCAAACAGGACGGCGTACAGCGCGAGCAGCTTCCCGGTCCGCTCGAGGGCGGGGTTGAGCGCCTCGCCGTCGGTGCGGGTCAAGACGGTGCGGGCGACCAGGGCCCCGTAGGGTACCGTCGCGATCGGCGCCAGCACCGCAGGGCCGAACCCCTCGCCCAGCCAGAGCCACGCCGGGACGAGGTACGCCAGCGCGAGCAACCCGGCGTACTCGAGGCGGCTCCCCCGGTAGCCGAGTCGCACCGCCAGCGTCCGCTTTCCGGCCTCGGCGTCGGTCTCGAGGTCGCGGACGTTGTTCACGACGATGATGGCCGTCGAGAGCCCCGCGATCGGCAGGCTCGCGAGGATGGCCTCGCGGGTCAGCGTCCCCTCGGGGATCGTCGTCGCCAGCGGGTCGGCGAGGACCGCCGCGGCCTGGACGTAGTAGGTTCCGGTGACGGCGACCAGTCCGAAGAAGACGAACACGAAGAGGTCCCCGAGGCCGTGATAGCCCAGCGGGTAAGGACCGCCCGTGTAGGCCCACCCGCAGAGAACGCTGATCAGGCCGATCGCGAGGATCGGCACACCCCCGACGTAGACGAGGTAGGTCCCCGAGAGGATCGCCAGCCCGAAGGTGACGATCGTCGCCAGCTTGACCCGTTCGGCCGAGATCAGTCCCGACTGGGTGACCCGGGTGAACCCCTCGCGGTCGTCGGTGTCGGCGCCCTTGACCGCGTCGTAGTAGTCGTTCGCGAAGTTGGTCCCGATCTGTATCAGCGCCGCGCCGACGAAGGCCATCAGCGCCGGCAGCGGGGCGAACACGCCCTCCGCGACCGCGACGCCGACCCCGACGATAACGGGGGCCGCCGCCGCGGGGAGCGTCTGCGGGCGCGCGGCCATCACCCACGCCTTCGTCCGCGAGATGTCGAGCTCCGCCGTACTCATTGTCGGAGTACTCCGACTCGAGGAAGTGTCAACGTTGGCATTCCGATCGCGGATCGGGGCCTACCCGGCGGTGTCCGGCGCCGCCGGCGGCAGCGCCCGCAGCGATCGCGGCGGCACGAGGTAGTTCCCGCGCCGCCGGACGAAGAGGTAGTGACGGATACCGCTGTTGGCCGTCGAAACCTCGAGGTCGGCCCCGGTCATCGCCTCGCGCACGCGGACGAAGTCGCCGATTTCCCGTTGCAGCGAGAGGAAGTGCACTCCGGAGCGGTCGCCGTCGACGGTGTTGACGTCGCGCCGCAGGAGCAGGGGTTCCCCGTCCTCGCGGGCTCGAGCGGCCTTCTGAGCGTGACCGACGACGCCTCGCTCGCGGGCGTGGTCCCCGGTTGCCCCGACGCGCTCGTCGGTCAGCCCGTTGGTCGTCCCCAGCGCCTCGCCGACCTCCCCGACCGCCTCCTCGTCGTGGTCGGGGCTGAACAGCTTCGCGACGCGCTGGCGGTGGTTCTCCTGGCCGAACCACTGCTCGAGCTGGAGCCCGATCGAGGAGAGCTGCTGGGTGGTCCCGCCGGCGAACGGCCCCGCGTCGATCGTCACACGGTCCTCGCCCGCCTGGCTCTCGGCGAACCCCGACCGAAACCCCATGAAGAAGGGCGCGTCCGCGGGGATCGACTCGGGAACGCCCGAGACATCGGCGCGGTCGGCCGGCAGCCCCTCGCCGACGAACCCCGTCCGACGGCGCTCGGGGAGCCGATCGAAGACCTCCGAGAGGTCCGCCGCGAGGGCGGCGTCGTTGACCGTCTCGCGCTCACCGAACAGCCCCGCCTCGGCCTCGAGGACGACCTCGGGGCGGTCGCTCGCGAGGTGTAACACGGCGTCGAACCCGTCGAATTCGAGCTCCTCGCCCGGCGCTAGCGGCTCCGGCTCGGGCAGGTCGACGGAATCGGGCAGGTCGCCGTCGAACCGATCGAAGTACGACGGCGTGTACCCCAGCGTGAACAGCAGTCCGTCCGCGCTCCGCTCGTAGGCTCGCTCGAGCGTTTCGAGGGCGTCCTCGGTCGTCGCTCGAGCGTCCTCGTCGACGTCGTCGACGTCCAGCGACAGCGCGGCGAAGACGTGGTGTTTCGCCGGCCGCACGTTCCCGTCGGCGTCCGTCGAGAGGGACTCGTTCCAGGCGTGCTGGCGCTCCGGCAGCGACGACGGGTCGTCCGTTCCCGTCGGCACCGCGCGGTCGCCCTCGGGTTCGCCGACTGCGTCGAGGCAGGCGCTCAGCGCCGCGGCGCCGCCGGCGGCGACCAGCGCGCGGCCGTACTCACGGCGGGAGAGCGCGGATCGACCGGGGAGGGACACGCTCGAGGCTCCGCCGGCGACGGGACAAAGCGTTTCGGTTGCTCACGACGGGCGAGTCAGTAGTGCCAGGGGTAGTCGTCGAAGTCGGGCTCGCGGCCCTCCACGAAGGCGTCCCGACCCTCCTTCGCTTCGTCGGTCATGTAGCCCAGGCGGGTCGCCTCCCCGGCGAACACCTGCTGGCCAACCATCCCGTCGTCGGTCATGTTGAACGCGTACTTGAGCATCCGCATCGCCGTCGGGCTCTTGGCGTTGATGCGCTCGCCCCACTCCAAGGCGGTCTCCTCTAACTCCTCGTGGGGGACGACCTCGTTGACCATCCCCATCTCCGCGGCCTCCGCGGCGTCGTAGGTCTTCCCCAGGAAGAAGACCTCGCGGGCCTTCTTCTGGCCGATCTGTTTGGCGAGGTACGCGGAGCCGAAGCCGGCGTCGTAGCTCGCGACGTCGGGGTCGGTCTGGAGGAACTTCGCGTGCTCCTCGCTGGCGAGGGTCAGATCGCAGACGACGTGCAGCGAGTGGCCCCCGCCGACCGCCCAGCCGGGGACGACGCAGACGACGACCTTCGGGATGTGACGGATGAGCCGCTGGACCTCGAGGATGTGCAGCCGTCCCTGCTCCGAGGCACGCTCTTCATCCCCCTCGTACTGGTAGCCGTCCTCCCCGCGGATCGTCTGATCCCCGCCCGAACAGAACGCCCAGCCGCCGTCCTTCGGCGAGGGGCCGTTCCCGGTCAGCAGCACGCAGCCGACGTCCGTCTGGCGTTTCGCGTGCTCGAGTGCGTCGTACAGTTCGTCGACCGTCCCCGGCCGGAAGGCGTTGCGAACCTCGGGTCGATCGAACGCGATCCGGACCGTCCCGGAGTCGACCGCCCGGTGGTAGGTAATGTCGCGAAAGTCCCGGTCGACGTCCTCGACCGGTTCCCAGCGCTCCTTGTCGAAACAGTCGGAAACCATCGCTCGAGTGTGGTCGCCGTCGCGCCAAATAGGTTCGCGTCGCCGCTCGAGAGCGGACTCGAGCCCGCACCCCTCGTCAGTGCGGATCGTACGCTTCGACGTCCAGTACGGCCCGGACATCGTCCGTCCAGAACTGCTTTTCAGCCGTTGCGAATCGCCCGCCGTGCTCTCGAGCGGAGGCCGCGATCAACGCGTCGAGTTGATCCACAGGGGCGCCTCGTTTCTGGAGCGCTTGCTGGAGGTCGTGGCCTTCGATCGCCGTTTCACGGGTGGTCTCGAGGACGTCCATCGAGGTCGTTACGGAGTGGATGATCGCTTCCGGAGTCGCGCCGATATATCCATACAGACCCCCCATGAGGGCTTCGAAGAGGACGATAGACGGCACACCCCACGGATCCTGTTCGTGTGTTTCGAGGAACGATCTCGCGTCGTCGACGCCGTTGAGGTAGTCGCTGAGGAGGTTGTTGTCGAAAACGAGTACTGTCACTGATCGATCTCCTCGACGCGGTGATCCATTCGGGTTCGCATCTGCTCTCGAATCTCCTCCATCCCCTCCTTCGATCGCTCCGAATCGCTCGACGCGATCCCGAATCCGACCCACTTATCTTCCGACGTGAGACGGAGGATTACGTCGTTGTAGCTCTCGTCCTCCCGTTTGAATAGATCCAATCGCGACTTCGCCTCCTCCGACAGACGGATTGAGGTGCTCACGTATGCACAAATGCATGCAGCCCGAATAAAGATAGCCATTCGGCTCACCGATCCACATGCGGAAAGAAGGTTTTCTCAGCTCGACTTCGCTTCCGGATCAGTTGGGGAGGTATACGACCGAGGACGCCCGGGCGGTCAGTCGTCGCAGCTCCTCCCGGGAGCGCGGTCGAAACCGACCGCCTGCCCGTCGCGGTTCGGGTCGGCCGCGCCGGTCAGCAGGCCGTCCTCGCTGGCGATGACCTGGACGTTGCCGATCTCGCCCGGCTCCTCGTCGACGTCGTGGCCCCACTCCTCGAGGGTCTGGCGGGCCTCCGCCGGCACGCCCTCGTCCCACTCGACCCCGCCGAGGGAGTGAGTGTAGATCGTCGGCTCGGTGATCGACTCGAGCGGGCGCAGTCCGTAGGCGTAGCGGTGGAGGATCGCCTGGAGCGTCGCGCTGACGATCGACCACCCGCCCGGCGAGCCGGCCGTGAACTCCGGGGTCCCGTCGCGCAGCACCATCATCGGGCTCATGCTGCTCAGCGGGCGCTTCCAGGCGCCGGGCTCGTTGGGTCCGCCGGGCTCGGCGTCGAAGTCGGTGAGCTCGTTGTTGATCATGAACCCGCGTCCGGGCACCATCTTGCCCGACCCCATGAACCGCTCGATCGTGGAGGTGTAGGAGACGGCGTTGCCCCACTTATCGATAACCGAGAAGTGGGTCGTCTCCCCGGGCTGGCCCGGGCCCATGGGTCCGTCCTCCGGGAAGACGGTATCCCCGAACTCGATGGGGTCGGCCCGCGACCGGAGGTAGTCGTCGGCGAGCAGTTCGTCGACGGGGACGTCGACGAACTCGTCGTCGCCCATGTACTCCATCCGGTCGGCCCAGGCGGAGTAGATCGAGTCGGCGATCAGGTGGTACTTCTCCGTCGACCGGATATCGTAGTTTTCGACCTCGAGGAACTCGAGCATCCGCAGGACCATCGCACAGACCGTCGGGCCGGAGCTGGGCATCGGCTGCCCGACGAGTTCGACGTCGCGCCACTCCTTGCGGACCGGCTCGTCGATCGTGACGTCGTACGCCGCCAGATCGTCCTCGTCGACGACCTGGTCGGGATCGCGAGCGTACTCCCGGATCGTCGCGGCCAGATCCTCCGCGACCGCGCTCTCGTAGAAGCCGTCGGCGCCCCGGCGCCGGATGCACTCGAGGGTGTCGGCGAGATCCGGGTTGGTCATCGTATCGCCCTCCTCGTAGCGGTTCCCCTGCTCGTCGCTGTAGGTCTCGATAGCCGCCTCGTTGAACTTGTCGGTGTTCTCCGCGATCTGTTCGGCGAGGAACCGGTCGACGGTGAACCCCTCGCGCGCGAGGCGGATCGCCGGGTCGATCAACCGCTGGCGCGAGCACGTCCCGTACCGCTGTCGGGCCGTCTCGAGGCCCTTGACCGTTCCCGGCGTTCCCATCGCCTCGCCGGTCTCGATGTCCTGCTCGTACTCGCCCTCGTGACTGTACAGCTCCGGCGACGCGGTCTGTGAGGCGCGCTCCCGGCTGTTCACGCACTCGATCGTCCCGGAGTCGGCGTCGTAGACGACCATGAACCCGCCGCCGCCGATCCCCGAGCCGTGGGGCTGGGTCACGTTCAGAACGTACTGCAGGGCGATCGCCGCGTCGACGGCGTTGCCCCCCTCGCGGAGCACCGTCGCCGCGACCCCCGAGGCGATCGGGTCGACGCTCGAGACCATCCCGTCCGCGGCGGTGACCTCCCGTCCGCAGGTGAACTGCGGGTGATCACAGCTAAAGCCGGGAACGTCCGTAACCGACTGGTAGTCGGCGGCCGCAGCCGTCGGCGTCCCGAACGCGAGCGCCCCCGCGGCGACCCCCGCACTCGAGAGGAACGCCCGACGCCGAAGCCTCGAGGGCGTCCCCCGTTCGTCCGCCCGTTCTCCCGCCTGTCCCTCCGCCCGCCGTGGTGTGCCATCTCGTGACATGAGTGTCGTGCCACGCGGACACTCACCAGTCTCGGACAAAACCGTTTCGGAAACTAAACCCTCAGAATCGCTGGAAATTCTCGAGTCGAAAACCGCTCGGGACGATCCGCGAGTGCGGCGACTGCCTACCGCTCGGCGACGGGGAGGTCGTCCGCTTTGACGAGCGGCGTTACCGTCCGCGTCTCCGCGTCGTACTCGACGAGCGCCCGGGACGCGAGCGCCGGCAGGTGGCGGTGGTGGAGTTCGATCAGGACCGTCTCGAGGGAGCGGTCGACGGCACCGACCGCGTGGATGCGTCGGCCGAGGCCCTCGAGCGGGAGCGGTTCATCGCGCGTCGCCAGAACCTCGAGTGCGGCCCGGCCGCACGGATCGGTAGCGACGGGAAGCGCCTCCGGGAACTCGTCGCGGTCGGTCACGAGCGCCGCGACCCGGTCCGCGTCCTCGCCCGGGGCGATCCGACCCGTCGCGTCGTCGCTGGCGACGAGGGCGGCCGCCTCGAGTTTCGGGAGGTGGACGTGGCGGAGCTCGAGGCGCACCCGTTCGACCGAAACCGGATCCTCGTCGTCCGTCCCGTCACCGATCCGGGTCGCGACCTCGCCCGCGAGGGCCGCCCCCGTTCGAGGCGACTCGTCCTCGAGCAGGACCGCAAGCGTCGCCCAGCGGATCGGGTCGGCGAGCGCCTCGAGGATCGCTCGCTCCCGCGGGAGTCGCTCGAACCGCTGCTCGTCCGCCGGCGAGGGGGGATCGCGGTCGCAGGTCATTCGGTCCGTACACGTCGCTCCCGTCGGAAACGCGTAGGGCCTAGTTACCGAAAGGGGCTGCCGACCGACACCTCAATACTGAGTCCCGCGGCGTCGCTACTCGAACAGCGATTCGCAGAGCTTCCGCTGGGCCGCCCGGAGGTGCTGTGCGAACGTCGGCTGGGAGATTCCCAGCGACGCCGTCACCTCCTGGCCGGTGCTCCGTCTCGGGGATTCGAAGTACCCGCTCAGGTACGCCGTTCTGAGGACGTCCCGCTGTCGGTCGGTGAGGTCCTCGGCGAGTGCGCTGCGGACCGAATCCGGGCCCGACCGCGTCCGGGTGCGGCGGGCGACCAGCTCCGTTCCCGGGAACGTCCGCCGGAGCTCGCCGATAACCGTGCGGACGTCGGCCGACGGCGGGAGCTCTACGGTGGCGTCGATCCCCGTCCGGTCGACGCCGATCGACCGGAGCTTGCCGCCGCGGTCGACGACCGCCGCCGCGACGGTCGGCCCCGCGACAGCGAGTTCGAGCCGATCGTCGTCGGCCGAGACGCGTCGGCACCGTTCGATCCCGACGACGTCTGCGGCCGCGTCCTCGACCCGTTCGGGGCGGTCGTCCGCGGGCCTAACGAAGAGGTGATCGGCCTCGTCCCCCGGGACGTACCCCTCGACGGCGACCGAGCAGTCGATCTCGCGGGCGAGCCGGACGGGCGCCGTCTCGGCGTCCGAGACGGCCAGATCGAGTTCGAGGACGGTCGGCGAGCCGAGCGCGGTCTCGGTCTCGGCGCTGTGGACCGCGGTCCCGATCAGCTCGCCGAGCTCGACGAGGACGTCCCGATCCAGCTCCGTCATCGCCGAATCGCGCGTGTACGCCGTGAGGACGCTGTAAACCGTGTCTTCGTACGTGATCGGGACGCTCACGCAGGAGCGAAACCCCCGTTCGAGGGCGACCGAGCGCCAGGCGTCGAACGATCGCTCGGTGGCGACGTCCGCGACGAGCTGCGCCCGTCCGGTGTCGGCCGCTCGAGCCGCGGGCGTCGGCTCGGACCACGC
Organism: Natronococcus sp. JC468; assembly: GCF_012163165.1. Lineage (NCBI taxonomy): Archaea > Methanobacteriati > Methanobacteriota > Halobacteria > Halobacteriales > Natrialbaceae > Natronococcus > Natronococcus sp. JC468. The sequence goes on along the minus strand of NZ_JAAVUO010000022.1, from coordinate 40,792 downwards.
GTCGATCGTCGCCGCGAGCTCGTCGCCGGCGCCGTCCGCCCCGGCCCACTCGAGCGGCGCGACGACGTCGTCGAACGCCGGTTCGCCGATCCAGGCGAACGCGTAGGCGTCGGAGCGAGCCAGCGCCGCGCAGACGACTCGCCGGATCTCCTCGCGCGAGTCGGCCCGGACGACGCCCCGCTCGACGCCGCGGATGACCCCGTTGATCCGCTCGAGGCGCTCGAGGCGTCCGGCCTGCTCGCGAAGCTGTCGCTCGCGGTCGGCGCGGTCGTACGCGGCCTCGACGTTCGCGGCGATCGTCCGGAGCAGGTCCATCGAGACGTCGTCGAACGCGTCCGGGTCGGCCGACGCCGCGCGGATCACGCCGTGGTTTCCGAGCGGAACGACTGCCACCCCGCCCCCGGCCGACGACCGCTCGCCGACCGCGCCGTCGCGTTCGAGTTCGATCGTGCGACACTCCTGGTCGACGAACGCGCCCCAGCGGGGGTCGACGTCGCTCGAGCCGTCGGCCCCCGCGGCGCGTCCGCCGTCGGTCGGCTCGAGATCGCCCGTCTCGGCGTCGTACAGCCAGACCTCGGCGCTCTCGGCGCCGAGGACGTCCCGGACGACGTCGCTCGCGCAGTCGTGGATCTCGTCGGCGTCGGCCCGCAGCAGCTCCCGAGTGGCCGTCGTCAGCCTCGTCAACCCCCGATCGCGGTACTCCAGACGCGAGCGGGTCTCCGCCCGTTCGGCGATCGTCCGCAGCTTTCGGTCGACCGTCGAAGCGACGTCGTCCGGGCGCTCGCCGGGCGGGGCGTAGAACACGTTCCGGCCGACGGTGCCGTCGAAGGCGATGTGGGGGTGGTTCTCGATGATGCCGTCCAGGAACTCGTCCGGGAACGCCTCGCGGTCGTACTGGCAGAGTCCGACCGCGTCGTAGTCGGCGTAGAACCGGTTGAGGGAGCGCTCGTACTCGAGCACGCGATCGAGGTCCGCGTCGGCCTCGAGCAGCCAGGACAGCTCCCCGGTGATTCGGAAGCCGTCGTACCCCTCCCGGGCGGCCGCCTCCACGGTCGACCGGAGGGCGTCGATAACCGCCTCGCCGTCGAACGGCTCGTCCTCGCCGTACATCTCGGCCGGTTCGTGGACCGAGAGCGCGCCGCTCTCGACGGCCTCGTCGACGTCGATTCCGTACTCGAGCATCGCCTCGAGGACCTCCTCGCGGCTGCGCTGGCCGGCGACGTAGAGACAGCGCTCGCCCCGGTCGAGGCCGGCGCGAACGAACGGGATCGCCGCCGCGAACTGCTGGTCGGCGGTTCGGTAGATCGACGCGAGGTGGTCGTGGGCGGTACAGATTTCGTCCATCCGGACGGGCGTGACGAGCGACTCGTCGCTCCCGCGGTCGAGCTCTCGCTGTGGTACCCCTTGCTGAGCCATTATCCGACTCAGCGCGCTCGGAGACAAAAGGATGCTGCGAGAACGCGACCCACGAAGGGAGCCTCCGGGACCGGAACCGACTGCGAGTCCGGTATATCGAAATGCGGTGTGTCAGTCGCCTCTCGAGCGACCGGTGACGGACTCGTTACCGACCGCGCTCGAGGGCGTCCGCGACCGCGGTTTCGGTCCGTTCCGCGAGGACGTCCCGCTGGCGGTGGCTCGCCTCGGCATCGAACCGGACCGCGAGCACCTGCGTTCCCTCGCTCTCGAGCGATCGGCGGTAGGCGGCCGCGAAGTCGACGGGATCGACGCGCTCGAACTCGAGGCCGTACAGCGCCGCGAGGCGGTCGAACTCGAGGCCGTGGGGCGTCTCGAACTGGTCGGTAAAGGGGGGCTCGAAGTCGGCGATCGGTAGCTCGTGGAAGATGCCCCCGCCGTCGTTGTCCAGCAGGACGATCGTCGCGTCGACGCCGCAGCGTCGCACGGCCAGCAGGCCGTTAGAGTCGTGGTAGAAGGAGAGGTCGCCGGTGACGAACACGAGCGGATCGTCGGTCGCGCTGCCGGCGCCAAGCGCCGTGCTCGTCGTGCCGTCGATCCCGCTGGCGCCGCGGTTCCCGAGGACGGTCAGCTCCGCGTCCCGCGGGCGGGCGAACCGGTCGGCGTCGCGGATCGGCATACTGTTGGCGACGACGACCGTCGCGGGGTCGGGCGCCTCGGCGAAGACGGTCGCGAGGACGGCTCCCTCGAAGGGGTCGCGCTCGAGCGCCGACGGCTCGAGCGCCTCGTCGCGGCACCGCCAGCGGGCGCGCTCGGCCCGCTCGAACCGCTCGAGCCACTCGTCGTCGGCGCCGGCGTCATCGCCGGCGGACCGGAGGCGTTCGCGGACGCCCGCCAGCACCGACGACGGCGTCGCGGCAAGCAGGTCGGTCGCGGTAAAGGTCGCCTCGCGCCACGCTCCGGCGGGGTCGAGCAGGTACTGGTCGGCGTCGGCCGCCGCGAGGGTCGTTCGAAGGGGTTTCGAGGTCGGTGAGGCGCCGAACCGGACGACGACGTCGGGCTCCGGGGCGACGTCGGCGTAGGCGTCGTAACCGCCGAGTACCGGGCCGTCAGCGGCGCCCTCGCCGAACCGCAGCCCCGAGAGGGGGTCGGCCAGCACCGGGGCGCCGACGCGTTCGGCGACCGCGAAAACCGTCGCGGGCTCGAGGTCGCAGAGCTCGACGGGGTCGGCGGGTCCCGCCACGAACAGCGGGCGGTCGGCCGCCGCGAGCGCGTCGACGAGGTCGGCGACGGCGTCGCTCGAGGCCTCGAGGGTCGGCCGTCCGCGGTCGATCTCGACGAACGCGACCGTCCGTCCCCGCCCGGCGGGGGTCTCCGCGAACGAGTCGGGAACGTCCTCGGTCTCGGTCGGCTCGAGGGGTTTCCGGAACGGGCAGTTGAGGTGGACGGGACCCGCGGGGGTGCCGACCGTCTCCGCGAGCGCGCGGGCCGCGGTCGTCCGCAGACTCCGGACCTTCCGCTCGTCGGCCTCGGGGTCGGGCAACTCGGCGTACCAGCGGACCGCGTCGCCGTACAGCTTGACCTGGTCGATCGTCTGGTTGGCGCCGCTGTCGCGCAGCTCGTGGGGGCGGTCGGCGGTGAGCACGAGCAGCGGGACGCGAGCCTGGTTCGCCTCGATAACCGCGGGGTGGAAGTTCGCGGCCGCGGTGCCGGAGGTGCAGACGAGGGCGGTGGGCTCGCCGGTCCGGCGGGCCCGGCCGAGCGCGAAGTAGGCGGCCGAGCGCTCGTCGAGCTGTGAGAAGACCTCGACGTCGCTCTCGGCGAACGCGACCGTCAGGGGCGTCGATCGACTCCCCGGCGAAACGCAGACCGCCTCGAGCCCGCCCTTCTCGAGCTCGTCGACGAGGGTGCGACCCCACAGGGTCGCGCGGTTGGGCGCGCTCATCGCAGCTCGTCCAGTACGGGCCGGAACTTCAGCTGGACCTCCTCCCACTCCTCCTCGGGGTCGCTGTCGGCGACGATCCCGTTGCCCGCGAACAGAGTCACGGTCTCGTCGGTTGCCACCCCCGAGCGGATGCCGACCGCGAACTCGCCGTCGCCGTCGGCGTCGAACCAGCCGATCGGGGCGGCGTACCAGCCCCGGTCGAAGGACTCGGTCTCGCGGATCGTCTCGAGAGCCGTTTCGGGGGGCACGCCGCCGACCGCCGGCGTGGGGTGGAGGGCCTCGACGAGCTCGAGGACGTGTCGGTCGGCCTCGAGGGTGGCCTCGATCGGGGTCCGCAGGTGCTGGATCGTCGCCAGCCGGCGGATCGTCCGGTCGTCGACCGCGAGCTCGCTCGCGAGGGGGGCGAGCTGGTCGCGGATCGCCTCGACGACGAGCCCGTGTTCGCGGCGAAACTTCTCGCTGTCGAGCAGCCGCTCGGCGTGTTCGTCGTCCTCCTCGGGGGTCTCGCCGCGGGGTACCGAGCCGGCCAGGGCTTCGGTCTCGACCCGATCGCCGCGTTTCGACACCAGTCGCTCGGGCGGGGCGCCGAAGAAGGTACCGCTGGTCCCGTCGCCGACGAGGAACCGATAGCAGTTCGGGTACCGTCGACGCAGTCGCTCGACGGTCGCGGGGACGTCGATCGACCCCTCGAGGTCGACCGACAGCGCCTGCGCGAGGACCACCTTCGTGAGTTCGCCGGCGTCGATCCGCTCGAGGGCGGCCTCGACCTGGGCGCGCCAGGAGTCGAGCGGGGTGGTCCGCCGCGTCTCGGCGACGCCCGGCCCCGACCCGCTCGGGCGCATCGCCGGCAGCTCGAGCAGGCGCTCATGCCACTCCTCGAGACGCCGCGTCGCGTCCGCGGCGTCGTCGGCGACCGCGGTGAGCCAGGTGCCCTCGTCGCTGCGGGTCACGAGCACCGCCGGGACGACGAACGACGCTGCCTCGAACCCTCGCCAGACGCCGCCCGCGTCGTGGCCGTCGTGGAACGAAAACCCGCCGAACGCGCGCGGACGAGCGACGTCCGGACCGACGTGATCCAGGCCGTCGAACGTCGCCTCGGCCTGCGTTCGGATCTCGTCGAACCGGTCCGACCCGCGAGCCTTGAGCCGGGCGGCGACGCCGCGACCGACGACCTCGAGCCCCGCGGGAGTCGCCCACTGCACCCGGCAGGCGTCGTCGGCCTCGACGACCGCGCCGAAGGAGACGTCCTCGAGTTCGCGGCTCCGGCTCGTCAGTCCGGCGCCGTCGCGCCCGTCCGCGGGCCGCGCGTCGCCGGCGAGTTGTCGCCCGCCCAACGTTCGGTCCATCGACGGAACGTCAGGGCTGGCTCGCCTTCAGCCTAACTATTCGGCAGAATCGGTGCCGCGAGCCCCTAGCTGTACCGCTCCTCGTTCCAGGGGTTCGCCGTCTCCGAGTAGCCGCGTCGCTCCCAGTAGCCCGGCTCCGGGTCGGTGAGGAACTCGATCCCGTCGACCCACTTGGCGCCCTTGTAGGCGTACTTATGGGGCGTGACGACTCGCAGCGGACCGCCGTGGTCGGCCGGGAGCGCCTCGCCGTCGTACGCCCAGGTCAGCAACACTTCCTCGCGCATGCAGTCCTCGAGCGGGAGGTCGGTCGTGTAGTCGTCTAGCGCCGAAAACATGACGTGGACGGCGTCGTCCCGCACCCCAGCGCGCTCGGCCAGCTCCGTGAAGGGAACGCCCGTGAACTCGCAGTCGAACTTGCTCCAGCCCGTGACGCAGTGAAAGTCCTGGCGCTGGGTCGTAGTCGGGAGCGTCCGGAACTCCTCCCAGGAGAAGGAGAGTTCGTCCTCGACCGCGCCGGTGACGGTAAACTCCCAGGTTTCGGGGTCGAACTCCGGCGTGCCGCTCTTCGAGAGCACCGGAAACGCCGTCGTCTCGCGCTGGCCCGGCGGCAGGCGTTCGTCGCTGAACTCCCGGTAGAGGTCCGTGACGTCGGTTGCGTCGCTCATGGGCGAATGCAGGCGATCCGTTCACGTAGGTCTGACGCTGCGAGGGCGAGACGGCGACGCGAGCGACGCCGGACGGTCCCGGTGCGGACGCCAGCGACCGCGAACCGGGCCGGCGACGGAAACCGTCGATTCCCTCGACGCGGCGCCGATGGAACGATCGCGTAACGGTCGAAACGGCTCGGTAATCGGACGGTTCGTTCGCGAAACCCTCGTCACCCCTTAGTACGGTCTCGTGGACCGCTGCATCGTATGGAAGGCAAACAACAGATGATGGAGCGAGAGGCGACCGGACAGATGACCGACGGCGTCGGCGAGCAGGCGATGGGGCCCGCGCTCATGGCCTCTCTCGCCTCGGTCGGGCTCTCGTGGTATTACTTCTTCGTGCGGGGCGATCGAGAGCGTGGACTGTTCGTCGGGCTCTGGCCGCCGACGATCCTCGCGTTCGCGAGCTACTTCAACCAGCGCAGAATGCGCCAACAGCTCGACTCGATCACCCAGCCCGGAACGACGATCAAAAACGCCATCGACTCCATGATGGGGAACAAGTAGCGCCGGCGCCCGCTTCCCGTCGTCGGGCCGACCCGCGGGCCGGCCCGCGACCGAAAACAATAGTTACGCGCGCGGAACTTTTTCTTTTCCCACGGCGTAGATTCCCCGTCAAAGCTAAATACCCCCTCGCCGAAAGCCGAATCAGATGCCGAAAGTAGAGATCACCATCCCCGAACATCTCGAGATGCAGATCGCGCAGATGGTCGAGCGGGGCGAGTTCGTCAACCGAGAGGAAGCGATCGAGGACCTCCTGTCGACGGGTATCAAGGCGTACAAGACGAGCGGTCCGATGGAGGACGAGGACGAGGGAATGGGTGGCGGCCTCGAGGACGACGGGATGATGGGCCACGACGACGAGTACGTTTTCTAGAACGCGACCAGCGGGATCCCGAACGCGATCAGGGCCCCGACGAGCATGACCGCGAAGCCGACGCCGACGTCGCGGGCGCTGTAGTCGCTCATCGGTGCAGTCGTCCGTTCGTCGTCGAGGTCGTGGCCGACGTCGGCTCCCGAGTCGTGATCGACCGTCTCGCTGTCGTCTGCCATACCCGCGCCTTCTCGACTCGAGGTCTTAACTACACCGACCGGGATCGGTCGCCCGACCGCCCGTTCCAGACGGCTTTACTACCCCGGGGACGAACCCTCGCACAACGAATGACTCTGACGAAACGCGTCATCCCGTGTATCGACGTCGACCTCGACGAGGACGGGAACCCGGCGGTGTACACCGGCGTCCACTTCGAGGACCTCGAGTACACCGGCGACCCCGTCGAGATGGCCAAGGCGTACAACGAGTCCGGCGCCGACGAGTTCGTCTTCCTGGACATCACCGCCTCGGCAGAGGGCCGCGAGACGATGCTCGACGTCGTTCGCGACGTCGCCGACGAGGTGTTCATCCCCCTGACCGTCGGCGGGGGGATCCGCACGACCGAGGACATCAAGGAGACGCTGCGGGCGGGGGCCGACAAGGTCTCGATCACCACGGGGGCCCTCGAGCGACCCGAACTCATCACCGAGGGCGCCCGCGCGTTCGGCAGCCAGTGTATCGTCATCAGCGTCGACGCCAGACGGCGCTTCGACGGCGAGGGCGAACACTACGTCGAGGTCGACGGCGAGTCCTGCTGGTTCGAGTGCACCAAGAAGGGCGGCCGCGAGGGGACCGGGATCGACGTCCTCGAGTGGGCCCGCGAGGCCGAAGATCGGGGCGCCGGCGAGCTGTTCGTCAACTCGATCGACAAGGACGGCACCAAGGACGGCTACGACGTCCCGCTGACGAAGGCGGTCTGCGAGACCGTCGACACCCCGGTGATCGCCTCCTCGGGCTGTGGCGGCCCCGAAGACCTCTACGAGGTGTTCACCGAGGCCGGCGCCGACGCGGGACTGGCGGCCTCGATCTTCCACTTCGACGAGCACTCGATCCGGGAGTGCAAGGAGTACCTGGACGAACGGGGCGTTCCCGTCCGGCTCTGAGCCCGGGTAGCCGCCCTCGAGAGCGTTCCGTGATCCCGTCCGGCCGACGTCGTCGACGGGCGGACGCCGAAGGCGACCCCCGGATCCAGTACGCTTATCTCGCCGCGGTCGTGCCCTTCTATCAGTGAAGTGGCGGTGCACCTGGTGCGGGAAACCACACGACGAGAACGACCCACCCTGCGACGAGTGCGGCCACAACGTCTTCGAGGAGGCCGTCGTCCGCGAGGACGAGGCGACGGCGTCCCGGACCGTCGACACCGGGACGACGTACGTCTGGCGCTGTCAGGACTGCGGTCGGGACCACGTCAGGAACAACCCCCCGTGTTCGCGCTGTAACGGCCACGACCTCCGGAAGGTCGAGCAGAACTACGACGACGTCGAGCGCGACCTCGAGATCCCGGGCTGGCTCGAGGTCGCGAAGCCGTACCTGCCGGTGTTCGCGGTCGTCGGACTCGTCGCCCTCCTGTTCGCGACCGGGGTCCTCTCGCCGTCGCTGTTGCCGGGACTCGGTTCGCCCTCGCCGCCCGAGGCGCCGGGCGAGGGAACCGAAGCTGCCGGGATCGACCTCGAGGAGACCGAGCGGTTGGTCCACGAGCGACTCGAGGACGAGCGAACCGACGGCTCGAGCGAGTACGACGACGACCTCGCGGCGTTCGCGGAGTACCAAAACCGGGCGTTCGTCGCGAGCGAGTACGACGGCGCCGACCCCGATCCCGCCGACCCCGGCGAGTTCGGAGTCGACTGCGAGGCGGAGTTCATAGGCGTTCGGTTCGCGCTACCGGAGTCGACGATCGGCGACTACGACGGCGAGGCCGCGCTGGCCGACGACGTCGCGTCCGCGCTTTCGAGCACCGACGACGGCGACGCGATCCTGGCGGGACCGCCGAGCGAGGGGCTGGACCTCCACGTCGTCGACGGGACGGTCCACGTCGTCTACGCGGCCTGCTGAGGAATCCCGATCGAGTACCGCGACGAGAACAGCCGTGAGAGGGATTCAGGCTGCCGCTTCGAACGCCTCTCGGAAGGCGGTCGTCTTCGAGCGGACGCCTGCTGCACCCTCCTCGAGGGCCTCGAGGGGGTCGACGCCGCCCTCGGTCTTGATCGTCAGGATGGGTTCGGTCTGGCCGCCGGACTGTTCGGGGTTGACGTCGTAGGTCGCCGCGCTGACGTCCTCGTGTTCTAAGAGCGCGCCCTTGAGGACGTTCATGAACGTGTGGTCCTCGCCGGCGATCTCGATCGAGAGTTCGTTCTCGCTGCTCTCGGTGACCCGCAGTTCCATACGCGCTAGTGGGGCCGTCGGTCGCTTGTACCTTTCCTTTCGACCCCGCTCGCGGCGCGACGGCAACAATTCCTATACGGGTGCGGTCGAATCACGGGGTATGGACCCGGTCGCGGTCGGCTTCGGACTCGCCGTGCTGGCGGTACTGCTGGGCTCGGCGGCGGTCGTCAGGCTGCTCTACCGTCCGGAACGACCCTGGAGCGAGGTCGTGCGGGCGCGGCTCGTGTGGGGCGTTCCGTGGGGGTCGATCCTCGTCCTCGTCGGCGTCTGCTGTGTCTACCTGTTCGTTCAGGACGGCGTCACCGACTTCACCGACCCCGTCACGATCCCCTATCGCGCCTGGTCGTACTTCTCCCCGCTCGGAATGCTCACGGCGTCGTTTTCCCACGCCGACGCGGGCCACCTGCTCGGCAACCTGGCCGGCGCCGCCACCGTCGCGCCGATCGCCGAGTACGCCTGGGGACACTACACCGAGGACGGCGAGCGGGCGGACTCGTGGCTGGCCGATCCCCGGGTGCGCGCGCTGGTGGTGTTCCCCGCCGTCGTCGTCGCCGTCGGGCTGACGACCAGCCTGTTCGCGCTCGGTCCGGTAATCGGCTTCTCGGGGGTCGTCTTCGCGTTCGCGGGCTTCGCGATCGTCCACTACCCGATCGCGACCCTCGTCGCCGCGGTCGGGCTCCAGGGGGCGCTGTTGACGGTGCTCGAGGCCCTCCGGCGACCGATCGGCGTCTACGTCGCGGAGGCGAGTCCGCCCGGGCCGCCGTCGTGGGCGACGATCGCCATCCAGGGCCACGGCCTGGGGTTTTTCGTCGGGATCGTGCTCGGCGTTCTGGTGCTCAGGCGCCGGAACCGGTCCCCGAACCCGTTTCACCTCTGGCTCGCCGTCGCGCTGTTCGGCTTCGCGAAGTCGCTGTGGGCGATCTACTGGTTCGGCGGCCAGAACACGTTCGTCCTGCTTCGGGGTCCTGGCGTGGTCGTCGTCGCGGTCCTCGCGGTCGTCGTCACGGTGGCGGCGACGGGCTCCGAGCGACCGCTGGTGCCCCGACGACTCCGGCGGGAGGGAGACTCGAGCGAGCGATCGCCGTCGGAGCGCGTCCTCGAGCTCGCCCGCGGCTCGGGTCGAACAGACGGCGGCGATCCGGACGGGCTCGACCGGGTCGCCGCGATCGTTCGCGGGGCGCGAGCCGACGAGAGCGATCGACGCTACCACCGGTACGCGGCGTTTCTGGCCGTGTTGCTTGTCACCGCCGCCCTGATGGGGATGGCCGTCCCCGCGAACGTCCTTGTCGTCGAGGAGGAGACGACCGCCGAGGCAGCCGTCGAGATCGAGGGCTACACCGTCACCTACGAGGAAAACGTCCAGAACCAGCTCGTTTCGCCCGTCGCGGTCGGTCCGCTCGAGGACGCCGTCGCGCTGGAATCGAGCGGGGTGATCGTCTCGAGCGACGAGCGTCAGATCTGGCTCGACGCGGTGACGAGCCGGCGGCTCGCGTTCAGCGGCGAGGAGACGGTGATCGTCGGCGGCCCCGGCTGGCGCGAGTCCGTCACCGCCGAGCGAACCGGCTGGGAGCCCGTCGGCAACGAGACGGTCTACCAGGTCCGACTCGAGGGCCCCGACGGGGACTCACGGCTCGCCTACGAGTCGAACGCCTCGCGAGCCGACGTCCGGATCGACGGCCGAACCGTGACCGTCGCGAGCGCGGACGGCGAGTTCGTCCTCGAGGTCGCATCCGACGACGGGGACGAAGCCGACGAGCCGACGACCGCGCCGGTGCCGACCGAAAACGAGTCGACCGAGGCCGACGGGCTCGAGTTCGAGTACGAGGACGGAACGGTGTACGCGGTATCGAACGAAACCGAGGTCGCGGTCGCGACCGAGGAAACCTACGACTAGTCCCACTCGACGCGGAACAGTTCGGCCTCGAGCGTGGTTTCGTCCTCGGTGTGAAAGTCGAAGCGCCTCTCGATCGGAAACTCGGTTCGAAAGGCGTGCGTAACGGTACCGCCGGCGTCGGCGGCGAAGGATTCGACGAAGGACTGGCTCCCCTCGTTGTGGATCGTATACGAGACGGTCCCGACCGTCCGGGCGGCCTGGAGGAAGGCCCGATCCGCGTGGCGGTTGCCCCGCTGGGCGCCGAAGGGCGGGTTCGAGACGACGGTCGCCGCCCCGGGAACCAGCGGTGCCCGCGTCGCGTCGCCGCGGAGCCAGTCGAGACGGTCGGCGACGCCGACCCGCCCGGCGTTCTCGCGGGCCAGCGCGAGCGCGTCGGCGTCGACGTCGATTCCGAGGACCCGATCCGCGCCGGCCAGCGCGGCCCCGACCGCGAGCATCGCCGTTCCGGTGCCCAGGTCGACGACCTGCCGCTCGAGGTCGCCCTGGAGCCCCGCGAGGTGACAGAGGTGGGCAGCGATCTCCGGGGGCGTCAGGTACTGCTCGAGCGACGCCGACGGCTCGGCGAAATCGGACAGCGACTCGAGCCGGCGGGCCAGCGTTCGCCGGGAGGGGCCGGACATTACGCCGGCGTCAGCGCTCGAGCGTAATGGGTGCGTCGAGTTCGAGCGCGATTCCCTCTCGATCGGCGCGCTCGGCGCAGGCCGCGAGCGCTGGCCGGACCTTCTCGGCGTTCGCGACGGCGTCGGCCGACACCGTCACGGCGTCGACGCCGAGGAACGCGCCGGCGCGGACGTAGCGTCGGATGCGGTCGGCCTCCTCCTGGGTGGCAAGCGAGCAGTCCTCGTCGAAGCGGGTCTCGAGGGAGAGTTCGGTCGGCGACAGTCCCTCGCCGTACAGGTCGCCCTTGAGTTCGCGGAGGTACTCGGGTGCGGTCGATTCGAGCGCCGTCGCCTCGATCGTCACGGGCGTGACGTCCGCGGGCCGACAGCGGTCGATCGGCGACTCGAGTTCGGGTCCGGACGTGGTACTCATTGGGGGTGCATACATGTCCTGCATACAAAAACATTTCTGATGCACAATAGTAATACCGTGGCGTCGAAACGGCGGGCTTCGCAAGGCGGCGCCAGCCGAGGCTATTCGGTCGAGGAAAACGGCGAGACCGAGCCGACCCGGAGCACGAACGGGCCGGCTCGAGGAACGGGTTCAGTGCGGAGACAGCCCGCGGGGGCGCCTCACTCGCTCGACGGTGCCGGTTCCGCTTTCGTCTCCGGTCCGGGTTCGGAGTCGTCGAGATCGACGTCCTCGTCGGATCGGGCGGCGACCAGTCCGCCGCGAGCGACGCTGTACAGCGGCTCGCTGGCGTGGGAGACCCCGCTGATCGAGAACGGGATGCTCGCCTCGCGGAGGTGGTCGCGGAACAGCTTCTCGAACCCGCGCGGGCTCGAGGTTCCGCCCGTGACGACGACCGGGACGTCGAGCCCCTCCTCGATGTCCTCCTCGTCGACCTCGCTGACGATGTTCTCGATGACGTAGTCGAGCAGGTTCTCGTAGTAGATCGACAGCGCGCCCTCGACCCCGCCGACGTCGGTCGTGAAGTCGAGTTCGAAGTCGGCCTCCTTGATCGAGGTGACCTTGTCGACGGGCGTTCCCGTCGCGCGGGCGGCCTGCTCGTCGACCCAGTCGCCCCCGCGGGCGACCGAGAACTTCATTACTGGCACCGCGTAGTACGCCAGACAGACGTTCGTCATCCCGGCGCCGAAGCTGATCCCCAGCCCGGTGAAGTTGTTGTCCGCGAGTTCGCTGTAGATGACCGACATCCCCTCGTTGATGGGTTCGGCGTCGTACCCCATGTCGTCGAGGAACGACTCGATCGTCTTCTGGTGGTACAGCGTCGAGAGCTCCGAGTCGATCGGATCCGCGGGCGTCGAGAAGTACACCTTCTCGCCGGGACGGTCGGGCTCGCCGACGACCTGCTGGATGATGAGTTTCATCATCGGGATCGCGCTCCGCTCGTCGTTCGAGAGGATCCCGTGTTTCATTGGGCGACGGGTCTCCTTGTTGAAGATGTTCGCGAAGTTCAGCGCGTCGTCGCCGACGACATACACCTTGTCGTCCTTGCGGATATGCAACACCTCGCTGCGGGCGAGCATCTGTTCGGCCATATCCGAGTAGCCGATCTCCACGAAGGAGTTGCGTTGCTGTACGAACACCGTGCCGTTTCCGTCCTGCTGTGCCGACAGGATGTTCATCGTGCCGACGTCTAGGCCTTTGGCCATACCGCCGAACTTACCCGTTAGGTTATAAGTTTAATGGCAAGAATGTATTTATTTATGAGGTTTTCGAGAGGCGGCGAACGACCGGTTACGATCGCTCGAGCAGCGCTCGGACACGACCGGTAACCCCGCCGAGGACGCCGTTCGAGTCGTCGGAGACTCGGTTTTGTTCCTCCCGCCTCCGCTCGCGAAGTTCGGTCAGCTTCGCCGTCTGGTCGTCGACGGTCGAGTTCGACGCGGTGGTCGAGGTATCCCGACCCTGGAGTCCCTTCAGCCCTGCAACCTGTTCGTCGACCCCCGACAGCCGGGTCGTCGTCGTCCCCTCACCCGGCTCCATCGAGACGTCGTCGAATCCGTCGTCGGAAAACTCCAGACGCTTCGTGTCAGTCTTCTCGACGCCGCCCCAGGAGAGTTCGACGCTCGCCATCGCCTCGTCGATGTCCTCGCGGACGTCGGCCATCGAGAGCCCGCCGTCCTCGTCGGGGTCGGCGCTCTCGTCCTCGGCTGCGGGCGATTCGGCCCGACTCGCGAGCTCGAGGTAGTGGGCGACCAGCGCCGCTCCCGTCGCGGCGACGAGCCCGGTGAGCCCGACCGCGTACGCCGTGACGACCTCGACGGTGTAGTCGACGTCGCCGACGAAGTACCAGTGGTGCGGGTACGCGTACAGGAAGCCGGCGACGGCGAGGGCGGCGAGTGCCGCACCACCGACCGCGCCGTACAGCGTCCGACGGTCGGAGGGCAACAGGACGACGACGCCGAGCATCGTCGCCGGCAGCGACAACAGCCCCAGCGCGTACGCCGGCTGGAGCAGGTCGTAGTAGGCGCTCTCGAGGGTTCGGGCCTCGTAGGTGCTTCCCCAGAGGAAAAGCAGGAGGGCCGTCGCACCGATTCCGATCCCGCCGAAAAAGAGGCCGAACCCGACGTAGACGTCGGTGTATCCCTCGGGCTCGCCGACGTACTGCCGGTAGAGGTCGACGAAGTAGCCATCGGGGGACTGTTCCGTTGTCATGCCCCGCTGATTTTTTCTCCACCACCATGACTTTTTGGATAGTATATGTATGTAAAAGAGACTGTGTTGGGAACTGAGTGTGGTGGGAGCGGTGTCGACCCGCGAGGGGCGAAGCGCCGTCGTTATACGTTCGTGGCCGTAACCGGAGACAATGAGCCAGGAGTCGGAGTACAGCGAGGGAGACCTGCGGAACGTGGGCATGAGCCTCAAGCACGATCGGGAGTGGGACTACGAACTCGAGCGGATCATCGAGGCGATCGAGGAACGGGACGCCGAGACCGTCGGCCTGCAGTTCCCCGAGGGACTGAAACGGCGCGGCCCGAAGGTCGCGGACGACCTCCGCGAACTCGCGGGCAACGACGTGACGTTCATGCTCTCGGGCCAGCCGTGTTACGGTGCCTGCGACCTCGACACGTACCTGATGAAACGCACCGACGTGTTCGTCCACTTCGGCCACTCGCCGATGAAGAACACGGACAAGGTGATCTACGTGCCGCTGTTCTCGAACGTCGAGGTCCGGCCGATCATGGAGGAAGCGCTGGACACGCTCGAGGACCCCGACGAGACGGAGGACGTCGGCCTCGTCACCACCGCCCAGCACATGAACCGCTACGAGGAGATGACCGAATTTCTCGAGGACCGGGGGTACGAGGTCCAGAGCCGTCGCGGCGACGAACGGCTCACCCACGAGGGGCAGGTCCTTGGCTGTAACTACGCCAGCGCGGACGTCCCCGCCGACCAGGTGCTGTACGTCGGCGGCGGGAAGTTCCACCCGCTGGGACTGGCGATGGAACACCCCGAGAAACACGTCGTCATCGCCGACCCCGTCAACAACGTCGTCACAGTCGCCGACACGGAGAAGTTCCTGAAACAGCGCTACGCCTCGGTCCACAAGGCGATGGACGCCCAGAAGTGGGGCGTCATCTTCTGTACCAAGATCGGCCAGGGCCGCTGGGACCAGGCCCAGGAGATCCTCGCGGACAACGACGACGCCTACCTCATCACGATGGATGAGGTCACGCCCGACCGCCTGCGCAACTTCGACATGGACGCGTTCGTCAACACCGGCTGTCCCCGGATCACGACCGACGACGGCCCGCAGTTCCACAAGCCGATGCTCACGCCCGGCGAGTACGAGATCGCCGTCGGCAACAAACCCCTCGAGGACCTCTCCTTCGACACCTTCCACGGCACCTGGTAGCCGACTCGGCGACGGACCCCGACCGAGACGACAACACTTACCCGACCGGTCCGCACACCCTCGAGTATGATCGCAAGCGACTGGGGCGACTGGCTCGTTCGCGACGTCGAGAACGCGTCGCCGGACGGCGTCGCCGTCTGGTACCTCGGCTGTAACGGGTTCGTACTGAAGGGCAGCGACGGGACGACGATCTTCATCGATCCGTACGTCGGACTGGGCGATCCGCCCCGCACCGTCCGAATGATTCCCGTTCCGTTCGATCCCGACGATATCGAGGACGCCGACGCCGTCCTCGCGACCCACGAGCACACCGACCACGTTCACGGCCCGAGCCAGGCGCCGATCCTCGAGAACGCGGGCGCCACGTTCTACGCGCCAGACGACAGTCTGGCGGTCGCCCGAGAGGACGAATCTTGGACCGACGAGTACGACGTTGCGGACGACCAGCTCGTCGAGGTCGGGGAGGGCGACACCGTCGAGATCGGCGAGTTCACCGTCCACGTCGAGGTCGCTCACGACCCCGACGCGACCCACCCCGTCAGCTACGTCGTCGAACACGAGGCCGGCACCTTCTTCCACGGCGGCGACACCAAACCGTCCGAGGAGTTCGAGCGGATCGGCAGCGAGTACGACATCGACCTCGGCGCGCTCGCCTTTGGTACCGTCGGGCAGATTCCCGACAAGGAGACCCGCGAGCCCAAGCGGACGCGGTGGTACAACGACGAGAACCAGATCATCGAGACCGCGGCCGCCCTCGAGCTCGAGGCCCTGCTGCCGAGCCACTGGGACATGTGGCGCGGGCTCACGTCGGACCCGAAGGTGCTCCACCACCACGCCAAGAGCTTCGACCACCCGCGTCGGCTCGAACTCGTCGAGATCGGCGACCGCGTGAACCTCTGACACTCCTTCCTGAAACACAACTCGTTTATCGCTGCCCGCCGGAACTCAGTGCGATGGGCGAGACGATTCCGATTGCCGTTCCGCGAAAGGGTCGCCCGCTCGAGTGCGTGCTCGATCGCATCGCCGCGCGCCTCGACGTGCCGGCCCTCGCGGACGACGTCACCTCGACGCTCCGACACGAAAAGGCCCTCACCAAGGGACGCCTCGACGCCGAGGAGGACGTTTACCATCGTCTCGCCGCCTACAGCGCCGTCGACGACCCGACCGAGCCCGAGTACACCCTCCTGCGGGACGACCGGGCAGGGAAGCCACGTCGGATCGTCTTCGACAGCGTCACGATCCCACTCGAGGAGAGGAACGGCACCGAGATCCAGCTCGTCGGCCGCGAGGAGCCGTTCCGCGCGCTGCGGACCCACGAGTTCGCGCTCGGGTTCGACAGCGCCGACCTCGTCCTCGAGGAGGTCGTCGAACTCCGGCCCGAACCGCTGAACCGGATCGCCGACGTCAACGCCCGGATCAATCCCGTCGACACCGACGTTCGGGTCGTCACAGGACTGGGCGACACCGTCTATCACACCCTGATGGCGACACCGGAGACGGCCCCCCAGCAGGCGGCGATCGATCGGGACTTCCTCGAGGGATACGAGGGACCGCTCTGTATCGAGCCCCGGTACGAACGGCTGGTGCAAGCGGTTCTGGGGACGAAGACGCTCGACGGCGTCGACTTTCGCTACCCCGCGGAGGGACGCGAGGAGGAGGCCGCAATCGCCGATGCGGGACTGGGCGTCTACCTGACGGTCACCGGCTCCACCGCCCGCGAGCACGGCCTCGTGCTCGGCGAACAGCTGTTCCCCAGCGAGACCGTCTTGCTCGAGAACGACTCGGAGGTAACCGACGCCGTCGCCGCGGTGCGGTCGGCGCTCGCGAACGGCGCACCCGAAACCGAACTCGCGCTTCCGAACTGACCGCCTCGCTCTCGAGGCGATCGATACTCGGCCCGAGAGCGTCCGCTCTGGCCGAATTTCGTACTGTACTCGTCGGGATCGGTCCCGGAATTTCGTATATCTAAATACAGTTTATCCGTTCGAGATCCGTCGTCCCGATTACGAGGGAGAAGGGTCATCGAGAGTTTTCAGGGCACGAACGGACGGGAAATGAGGCTCGATGACTCCGTCACGAAGAACGAAACACGAGTCCTCGAGTTCCCGGCCGAAGAGACGACTCTCGAAACGAACGGCCGCCCTGTCGACTCCTGGTGTCGACCGCGTTCCGACGCACCACCCGCCTCAGGGAAGTACGCTTCCGACCTAATCTCCCAGCCAGCCCCGGGTTCGTCCGTACCCACGGCACATCGGTCCGCGAGTTTGCCGGACGGGAATCGTCGGCGACCGGAGAGTCAGCAGCCGGAAGTCCGTACTTCGGTGAGATCGATGGGCGCGACCCGTTCGACACGTCTGTCACACCGCGCCGAAAGCCCCTCGCTCGAGCGCCGCCCCGGATTCGATCGCCGGACGCTCAGCACAGCGAGTAGACGTTCCGCTCGTATACCGTCCGGACCTGATCGCCCCAGTTGTGGGTGTAGGTGTCGATCACGTCGCTCGCGACGTCCCCGCGAAGGTACTTGACGATCCCCCGATCGCCCGTCCGATCGCGCAGATGGGTCGTAAAGAAGTGTCGAAAGTAGTGAGGGGTCACGTTCTCGGTCGCCCCGCCGCCCGTTCGGTACCAGCCCCGCTCCCGGGCGTGTTTCTCGACGACGTATCGGACGTCGGCAGGCTCGAGTCGTTCCCCCCAGCTGTCGCCGGTATCGAGAAAGAGCGGGTCCGCCGGCGACAGCGGATCCGGACGAATCGCCAGCCACTCGACCAGCACTCGCCGGAGTTCGTCGTCGACTGGGATCACCGTCTCCCGCTTTCGTTTGTTCGAGGCCGTTCGCTCCTCGCCGTTTACTGTCCGGCCCCGGGCCGGCTCGGAGTCGACGAACAGCGAGGCCGGGCATCGCTCGAGTTCCACCCGCGGCGTCCACTCGAGATCGAGTTCCGGAACCGCGAGGTGGCAGTCCCGCAGGTCGAGGTTACAGAGTTCGCCCACCCGCATCCCCGTCTTCAGGAGGGTGACGACCACGGCGCGCTCGAGGGGGTGAGCGATCGAGCCGACGAACTCGCGCATCTCCGGCACCGAGATATCCCGTCGGGTCGGGTTCGCGTCGATCGATTCGGACAGCTCCTCCATCACGAGCACCATCGGATTCGCCTCGAACGCGCCGACCCGATTCATGTACTCGTAGAAGCGGTTGAGGTAGGAGGCGTAGGTCGCGATCGTACTCGATTCGAAGCGCTCGCGAAGCGAGTGGACCCAGGCCATACACTCGCGTCGACCGACCGACGAGACGTCCTCGGCGTCGAAGCACTCGCGGACGAACCCCTCGAACTGTCGGAGGACTCGCCGGTAGGCCTCGAGGGTGCGCTCGCTTTTGCCGTGGTAACGCTGATCGTCCAGGAAGTACGCGATCGGATCCTCGATCGCGTCGGGGGCGTCAGTGCTACTCGCCATCGTCATCCACGATCGTGTACCCGCCGTGGCGCCCGCTGTAGCGAACCCGGTTCTCGGCCTGGAGCTCCTCGAGGGTCTCGTCGAGGCGGGACTCGATGTCGTCGCTGACCGCTTCGAGGAGTTCCTCCCACGTGTAAGTGTCGTCGGATAGTAACTCGAGGAGACGTGTTTCGAGGGCGTTACCCCCAGGGTCTGCGTCCGGAGAACCGGGTTCCTCGCGGTCGCCCTCGAACCCGCGTCGTCCGGCCTGGACCATCGTCCGAACGAACTCGCTTTGACTCATTCCGAGCTCGTCGGCGTGAGACTGCCACGCTTCTTTCTGGTAGGTAGGAACGTACGTCCTGACGGACGATTTAGACGTCTCCCTCGAGTCAGCCATACACGACTACTCAAACGCGCGGACCATCAATCTTGTTGTACTTCGGGATAACGATCCTTATCTCGAGTTAGTGACTTAGTTATCACGGTGTATTTTGGTCACGAGTTCGCATTTAGATAATAGTGGGTCCGCAGTTCCGTATACAATTAGATGTCGGATGGGGACAGAAATCAAGATATAACTAGAGCCCGAGGAAGAGGACGTGAGCGAATCGCAGTTCTTCCGTGAACGGTAGTCGCTTCGATCGACGGAAGACACGAACAGCCAAGCGGGGGTTAGCTACGCTGCCGTTCGGTCGTCGAACGCTCGAGCCGAACGAATCACCAGCAAGCTACCGGCTTGCTTTCCGGAAGTGATCGAAGGGTCGCGAACAGCGACGCTCGAGGGTGATTCAACGTCTCCTACTGGTCCCGATGAAAGATCGCTCCGGCCATGCACGGAGTCTCGATTCGAATCGTTCCGGTCCCCTCTCATCGGACGAGAGACCTTGTCGTTTGCATCTCTCACAGTACGGGACGCGATATGAGAGTATTCACCAAGCCGTACTACTCACCGACGGTCTCGACTGCTGCCGAGCAGAGTGGCCTGGGGTGTTGGCTTCCCCATTGATTTCCGGTTCCGAGGAAAACCCTCGAATCCGTCGGCTATGGAGCGGGACGGATTCGGTCGGTTCCCCACGAGTGAGTTCGTGGGCCTGGTAGCGAACTCCCGTCCTTCACCCCCTCACGAAAGCGCTCCGTCTCCGGTGTTCTATTCGAGGGCCTTCTCAGGAGACTTCAGCACGGAAGTCGGAACGGTGCAGTCAACCATCCGGATTTCGATAGAGAGTTTCGTTCCACAGGCTACCTCTGGGTCTGTCGGACGTTTCCCTCCGGTAGCATCCGCACTCGACTACTGCTTCCGCACTTTCTCCCACGTTCGCAGGCCTCCGTTCTCGCGGAGCCGTTTGGAGAGTGCCGCTCTCCGATGGTCGGAATCATCGATTCGTCTCGACTGCAAACGTGTAGCGTTCTGCGGACGGCTACAACCGAGGCTTCTGCGCTGTACCGCTATTGACATCCAACGAGCTTCGTTTCGACTTCGGACGGACGTCGGGAGACGAGTGGTGGTCTCGCGTCTCCTCTCTCGGGGAACGATGGTATCGTAACAACTGAAACTGTTTGCACACCGATCGCAGGACGGAGCGCGGTTCGAAACGAACAGCGTGAGCAAGGACCACAGCGTAGCGAACGAGAAACGGAGTGATCCGTGAGCTGCGGTATCAGTATATAAACAGTTCAGTGTGACCTCCTCCCCGCCGTAAACGGCGGGGCTTCCCACAAGCGACGGCTTGCTGATTTGGGAGATTTACGGTTTACCACCCGACGGGGTGCTGGCCGGGCCACGCGGCCGTTACTCCTATCCAGCGAGGATTCGGAGTTATCTGGCTTGTTTTACGTCGGTATCCTCGCCTATCACGCGGGGGATACCCGCGAGACTCGGTTTGGAACGCCGATATTGTCCGATTGTCTCGACATGAGCGCGGACGTGCCGCGTCGGTCAGCACCCAGTACGGCCACAGACCACGTAAATCTACCGTGCGGCGATTTACGCCCGTCGTAAACGACGGGATTCTCTTGCCTAAAGAAGATAGACCGGAGCGGAGCGAAACCGGCGATCTCTCCCGGTTGACCGTTCTTCGCGATACCGCACATTCGGCGAGTTTCGAGTTGTAGCTTTCCAGTAACGACTCCGTAGTAGCCGTGTGAGGTCACCCGATCTCGGGTTACGGGACGGGTGCGTTGCGAAGGCGGTCCCGAACTTCGGTGAGGGGAGAGGTGTTGGTTCTGAGGCGGGCCGACAGGTGTAACAGAGCGCGACGCGATTTGAATCGGTAGTTTCGCCAACGGCGATAGCAACGAGGTTGGGGGCCTCGAGGCGCCCGGACGAACCGCAGTTCACACGCTCGTTTCCGTTCGGACCGAGCGAGACGCCTCGCTCCTATTCGTTCGGCACCCGTCTGACTCGACGGCTCATACTGACGGAGGGTTCCAGCATCACACTCATTCTCACTGGCACTTTCGCGTATCGGATGGTTGACAGGCATCGTCTAAACTCTATTTCGGTATATCTAATCGAGGCGGAGCTTCGGTTCGTACCCGGAAACGTTACGCGCGAGTTCGGCGGACGGCAGGTGTAGACTACGCCGAATCGTCACCGGCCGGTTCGTCGTTCGAGGGATCGTGCCGAAACCGCTCCCCGACCGTCCGCTCTCGCTTTCGCGCCCGGAGCCGCTCCTGCAGTCGATCCTCGAGTTTGCGTTGCATCTCGAGGCCCGCGTCGGCGTCGACGTCGTAGGCGGTCGCCGCGCGGCCGAGAAGCGTCGCGGAGCTGGCGGTGTCGGCGGTGACGCTCGCCAGGCGGCGGCGTCGCTGGAAGATCGATTGCGTGTGGAGGACGGCCTGAACGCGGTAGTAGGGGACGACCTTCGTGGATCGACGCCAGAACCCGGTTCGGGAGAGGAAGTACCGATCGCCCAGCTGGTGGCCCCGGTTGCGCCACTTCAGGTGGGCCGCGACGGGGACGAGGACGACCAGCGCGGCGGGGAGGTACCACCGTTCGAGGGGCGTGACGATCGCCAGCGGGTAGCCCGCCCCGACCAGTACCGCGACGAGGAGCAGGTACCGGACGCCGTAGCGCTCCCGCGCGCGCGTCGGCGGGTCCTCGAGGGCGAGCTCGCCGAGCGGCTCGATCGATCGCGCGAGCGCGAGGACGCGGTCGTACCCCGCGAGGGGGATCGCCGACTCCGTTCCGCGGCCGTCCTGGCCGGGCGCGTACCCCGCGGTTTCGACCGCGAGCGCGCCGTAGCCGAACCACCGGAACGGTACCCGTTCGGTGATCGTCAGCGTCTGTACCTTCTCGAGGGGGATCGTGCCGCTGTAGCGCTGGACGAGCCCTCGCTCGTAGTAGAGCTCGTCGTCGACGCGGGTGAGTCGAAACCCGTAGTAGCGGGCGAACGTCAACACGGCGCTGACGATCCAGGCCGCGACCAGAAACAGGACGGCCAGCCACGCGAGGGCGACGAGCCCGGCCTCGGCGCCGGGAAGTCCGTCGACGAGGTCGGCCGGGACCAGTGCCGTCGGGTCGAGTCCGCTGAGGAAGGACAGCGCGATCCCGCCCAGCAGGCTGGCTCCCGGGTCGATCGTGAACGCGCTGAGGATCGCCAGCTCTCGAGGGCGAATCTCGAACAGGAGTTCCTCGTCGTCGCTCGAGGCCCGTTCGTCCGACGACGCGGACTCCGCGGACGTCTCGTCCTCGGTCCGGGCGCCCCGACGGAGCTGGCGTCTGAGTCGTCGGGCCTCTTCTTTCCCGACGTACTGCAGGGAAACTTCCGTCTGGCCGCCGCCGGCGGTCTCGACGTGGACGGCCGCGAGCCCGAGGAGCCTGGCGAGGAGCGGTTCCCTGACGTCGACGTTCTGGATCCGTCCCAGCGGGACCTCGCGGTCGCGTCTGGCGAGAACGCCGGAGGCGACGTCGAACGTGTCGCTCGTGAGTTCGTACCGGAACCGCTCGTAGTAGGCGAGTTCGTAGACGACCGCGGCGACGATCCCGAGCAGAACCATCCCGCCCACGGAGACGAGCGTCGCCCCCGCGCCGCCAGGGGAGGCGACGACTCCGGCGACGAAAAACAACAGGCCGACGTTGACGCTTCGCGAGATCGACCTGGCCGCGACCGAGAGGGGGTGGAGCTTCTTCATACCGCGTCCTCACCCTCGCTCTCGATCGCGAGCGTTCGAAGCTCCTCGCGGAGTCGCTCCGCCCGATCCGGAGTCAGTCCCGGGATCGCGACGTCGGCGCTTCGCGAGCCCGCGGTGTAGACGACGACCGTCGCCAGTCCGGTCGCCCGCTCGAGGGGCGATCGCCTCGAGTCGACGTGCTGGACGCGGACGTACGGGGCGACGGTCTTGATCCGGGTGAACACGCCGCGCTCGATGTAGAGCGAGTCGGCCCGGGTCTCGAAGCGCCAGACCGCGTAGCGCCGCCACGCGACGGCGAGACGGACGAGTCCGATGGCGAGCGCGAGCGCGGCGGCACCCGGAACCAGCGCCGCAGGCGGATCCGCCCAGAGACCGGTTTCGGAGAGCGCCAGCGCGGCGCCGACGAGAAGTCCGGCGAGGACGACGGCCCGGAACAGCGCCAGCACCAGCCAGACGACGCGAACCCGAGGAGTGAGTCGCTCCATGGGATGCGAAGGGGTGGTGTGCGAATAAAAAGTCGGATCTCGGACCGACAACCGATCCGAGCGCCAGAACGGTCGAAACCCCGAACGCCGAGAGGAGGTGGGAAGTCGGAGCGCTCAGTGTGTCGCCGCTCGAACGTCGTCGATCTGATAGAGGTCCTCCCGGAGCCCCTCACCGTCGCAGTCCTCGCTCGGACACTCGTAGTGCCACCCGTCCTGGGTCGCGTCCCGCTCCCGAAATCGATCGCCGCATACCTGACAGAACAGTTGGGCTTTCTCGCAGGTGTCCCGGTGAAGTTCGAGGGCGAGCTCGGTCTGGAACGACTGGTTGCAGTTACGACAGGTGTGCATATTTCGTCTGACGCGAGCATTCGTAAAAACTGCTTGGGTTCTTTTCTTGCGGACGAATCGCGCTTGATACGGCTTCATTCGGCCGATTTAGATCCGACCGACAGACAAGAAAGAACGACCACCGGCGGAGAGTACTCGGATCCGTGTGCTTCGGTTCGTGAGAGATCGCGACCTCGCGAGCGCGGCCGAGTCGACACCGTCACGCAGTGACAGGGTTGTGATACGATAGCTGGGATCGCGGTCCGACCGCGGGGATGGTTACTCCTCGCGGCCCAGGATGCCCCGCCGGGTCATCTTCTCGGGGTCGAGCACCTCGTCGGCTTCGTCCTCGTCGAGGTACCCCTTCTCGAGGACGACCTCGCGGACCGTCTTCCCTTCCTTGAGCGCCGTTTTGGCGACCTCGCTGGCCTTGTCGTAGCCGATGTGGACGTTGAGCGAGGTGGCCATCGCCATCGACTGTTCGACGCGGTCTCGGCAGTACTCCTCGTTGGCCTCGAGTTTCGCGACGAAGCGCTCGGCGAAGACCTGACTCGAGTTGGCGATCAGCTCCGCGGACTGCAGGAAGTTGTGAGCCAGCACGGGCTTGTAGAGGTTGAGGTCGATCTGGCCCTCCGCGGCGCCGGCCGAAACCGCGGCGTCGTTGCCGACGACTTGCTTGTGGACCTGGTTGACCGCCTCGGCGACGACGGGGTTGATCTTCCCGGGCATGATCGAGGAGCCGGGCTGGTTCTCGGGCTGTTCGACCTCGCCGAGGCCGTTGCGCGGACCGGAAGCCAGGAGTCGAAGATCGTTGGCGATCTTGTTCAGCGAGCCCGCGACGACCCGCAGGGCGCCGTGGGCCTCGCTCATAGCGTCGTGGGCCGCCTGGGCCTCGAAGTGGTTGTCGGCCTCGCGGAACTGGACGCCCGTCTCCTTGGTGATGTACTCGGCGACCCGTCCCGGAAACTCCTCGTGGGTGTTCAGCCCCGTCCCGGTTGCGGTGCCGCCCAACGCGAGCTCCGCGAGGTGGTTGCGGACCTTGTCGACGCGGTCGAGGCCCTTCTCGACCTGGGTGCGGTAGCCCGAGAACTCCTGGCCCAGCGTGACCGGGGTCGCGTCCTGGAGGTGGGTGCGGCCCGTCTTGACGACGTCGTCGAACTCCTCTTCCTTGGCCTCGAGAGCCTCCCGAAGCTGATCGAGCGCCGGGATGACGTCCTTCTCGATGGCCTCGAGGGCGGCGACGTGCATCGCGGTCGGGATGACGTCGTTGCTCGACTGGCCGTAGTTGACGTGGTCGTTGGGGTGGACGACGCGATCGCCGATCTCCGCGCCCGTGATCTCGGCGGCGCGGTTGGCGATGACCTCGTTGGCGTTCATGTTCGAGGACGTTCCCGACCCGGTCTGGAAGACGTCGACCGGGAACTGGTCGTCGTGCTCGCCGGCGATGACCTCGTCGGCGGCTTCGACGATCGCCTCGGCGACGTCGTCGTCGAGCAACCCGAGGTCGCGGTTGGCCTGCGCGGCGGCCTTCTTGACGACGCCGAGCCCGCGGACGAACCGCCGGCCGAAGCTGATCCCCGAAATGGGGAAGTTCTCGATCGCCCGCTGGGTCTGGGCGCCCCAGTAGGCGTCGCTCGGCACCTGCATCTCCCCGAGGCTGTCCTCCTCGACGCGGAAGTCCTCTGCCATGTGCGGGGAGTCGCGACCGGTCAGGAAAAAGTAACCGAAAGTTCGCGCCCCTCGGCGCCGCGGCTCCGACGGGCCGCCTCGAGGCGGGCCCGCGTTTCCTCGTGAATCGCCCGCGCGTCCGTCACCTCGAGGTCGTGGACCGTCGGCGTTCCCCGGGCGAACGTCCGCGAGCTGGCGGTGTCGACCACCACCGATCCCAGCCCGAGCCGGCGCTGGAAGATCGATCGCCGCGTCGAGACGGTCTGGACGCGGTAGTAGGGGATCGCGTGCGTGCGCCGGCGCCAGAACCCCGCCCGGACGAGGAGGTGGTCGTCGTCGACGGCGTAGCCGAGGTTGCGCCAGCGCAGGTGCGCGGCGATCGGCGCGCCCGCGAACGCGAGCGCGCTCGCGTACCAGTAGGGGATCGTCCAGACGCGGGAGACGCCGAAGGCGGCGGCGACGACCGCGGCCGCCAGCAGCGAGTAGCGGGCGACGTACCGCCGACGGGCGAGCGTCGGGGGACGGGTGAACGACGGCGCCTCGAGCCCGGTCGCCCGCTCGAGGAAGCCCTCGACGCGGCGGCGCCGGGCCAGCGGGACCGCAGACTGGCTCCCCGCGCTCCCGTCCGGTCCGTGACCCGCCGTCTCGATCCGGAGGCCGGCGTACCCGATCGCGCGCTGGATCGGGTTCTCGACGATCGAGAACGTCTGGATCTTGTCGACCGGGATCGACCCGCTGTAGCGCTGGAGCAACCCCCGCTCGTAGACGAGGTCGTCGCCCGTCGACCCCAACCGGAAGTCGTAGTACGTGGCGAACGTGTAGGCCGCCCCGAGCAGGTAGGCGGCGAGCGCGCCGTAGAGGATCGAGACGACGGCGAACAGGCCGTACTGGGGTGCGGACGCGTCGTCGAGGTCCGCGGGCCCGCCCAGCGGTTCCGCCAGCGAGACGAGCAGGTCGACTACCGCGTCGCCGGCGACGACGAACGCGAGCGGGAGCAGGGTCGCCCCCGAGAGACTGACCGAGGACAGCGAGAGCAACAGCAACTCCCGCACCTCGAGGTCGAACAGCAGCGTCGGCCGCGGGTCGGGGTCGGCCCCCGTCGACTCCGCGCGGTCCGCGGTCGACTCCGCGTCGGTCTCGGACGATCGTGCGTCGGGAGCCTCGGCGTGTTGCTCGGCGGTCAGACGGCGGATCTCGCGCTGGAGGCGGGTCGCCTCGTCGTCGGCGACGAAGGCGAGTTCGGCCTCGGTCTCCCCGCCCCCCGCCGTCTCGATCCGGACGACGGCGACTCCGAGGAGCCGCTGGACGATTCCCTGCGAGATGTCCACGTTCTGGATCCGCCGGAGCGGGATCTCGCGCGAGCGCCGCGAGAGGACGCCGGACCGAATGTCGAACGTGTCCGCGGCGAGTTCGTACCCGAACCGGTAGTAGTACGCGGCGCCGTAGGCGACGCCGACGACGAAACCCACCGGGGCGAGGAAGAACACCCAGCCGACCTCGACGGCGTCGAAGACGCCGGAGAGTATACTCACCAGAAAGAACGGGACCGAACCGCCGGCCACGCCGCGGTGGAGCGCGGTCGCGGCGCCGCTGAGCGGGTGGAGCCGATTCATACCGCGTCCTCGGCCTCGCTCTCGACGGCCAGGTCGCGGAGCGTGTTCTGCAGGCTCCGGGCGCGGTCGGGCGTCAGGCCGGGGATCCGAACGTCGGCGTTGCGCGAGCCGGCCGTGTAGACCACGACGCTCGAGAGGCCGAGCGCCCGCTCGATCGGGCCGAACTGGGTGTCGACGTGCTGGACGCGGACGAACGGCACCGACGTCTCGACGACCGTGACGACGCCGCGCTCGAGGTAGAGCGCGTCGTCCTGGAGTTCGAAGCCCCAGTTGGTGAACAGCAGGAGGGCGTGGGCGATGCCGACGAGAGCCAGGAGGAGGCCGACGCCGACGGCCGCGGCCGACGGGAGGGAGTCGACGAGCCACCGCTGGGCGGCCGCGACGGCGACGGCGAGCGCGGCGGCGACGAGCACCGCGCGGACGACCCAGACGATCCTGATTCGCGGGTGGAGGGGTTCCATGCCGAGTCGTTCTTTCAACCGCTCCATAAACCCATTGGTTATTCGACAAAAATGGCAGGAACGAAGTGGAGTCCGCGGAGGGGCCGGCGTCGGCCGGGGGTCGCTCGCGCGGGACCGAGCGACGGGGCCGTCGCTCGGGTCGGTCGTTTCCGCGGTCTCCGGGGCGGGTTACTCGAGTTCGTCGTACTCCTCAGGCGTGTACGTCGACAGTTCGAGGGCGTGGATGTCGGTCGTCATGTGGTCCTCGAGCGCGTCGTAGACCTGCTGGTGTTGCTGGACCAGCGACTGGTCCGTGAAGGTCGGCGAGACGACCGTCGCCGCGAGGTGGTCGTCGTCGTGTTCGTCCCGCGCGTGCGTGACGGTCGCCTGCGCACCCTCGAGTTCGGACTCGATCACTGCCTCGACGTCCTCCGGTTGCATATCCGACTCGAGGGGGGCTCGCGGCAAAAACGCCGCGGTCGAGGACTGCTCCGGCGCGACCACGATGCTTATCCCTCCCCGGTCGCGTGTGACACCTACAGCTATGTCGCTCGCGAGCGAAACGCGCCGAGCCGTCGACGGGAACCCGTTTCTCGTCACCGCACTGCGGGCTGGAGTCGTCAACTACACCGCGGCAGCCCGGTACCTCGACGTCGACGGCGAGACCGACGCGGTCGCGACCGCGATCCGTCGCTATGCCGAGGAACTCCCGCCCTACGAGACCGACGCTCGAGACGTGCGCGTCAGGATGGAACGAGGGATCACGCCGGCTCCGATCGACGGCGCCAAGCACGAAACGGCGCTGCTGGCCGTCGGCGGCACGTCGTTTCGATCCGACGGCGGGGAGCTCACGGCGATCGCGGCCACGGGCGACGTCGACGCGACCGCCCTCGGGGCCGCGCTCGGGCGCCTCGAGAGCGACGGGATCGAGCCGATCGCGGCCGGCGTCGGCGAGGGCACCATGATGCTCGTCGTCGACGACCGCGACGGCGTCGACGCCCTGCGGACCGTCGAGGCGGCGCTCGAGGCGGTTCCGGAGGCGTAGGTTCGACTGTCGGAAACCTATTTGTGCCCGTTCGGCGGACGTTCGTCGATGGTACCGAACCGACCGCGATCCGATCGTCGCAGTCGACGGCTCGAGGGATCGTCCGACGGCGCCGGACTCGAGGAGGTGGCGGATGGGTGACGATCGAACGCGGGTCGCGATCGCCTGCCAGGGCGGCGGGAGCCACACGGCGTTCACCGCGGGCGTGCTCCGTGAGCTGCTCTCGCAGTGGCCCGAACGCGACGAGACGTTCGAGCTGGTCGGGATCAGCGGTAGCTCCGGCGGCGCGTTCAACGCGCTGGCGGTCTGGTACGGCGCCGTCGTCGGCGACGAGTCGACGGCGATCGAGACCCTCGACGCGCTGTGGGACGATATCGCGGCCAGTGACCCAGCCGATCGGCTGCTCAACGGTTGGGTTCGAGCGTACGCCCGGATCGCGAGCACCGGCGTCGGCCTGCCGGAGGTCAACCCGCGCCACTCGCCGGCCGCGAGGGCGGGACAGCGACGCCTCGGGCGCATCCTCGAGCGCCACGTCGACTTCGAGGCGATTCCGGAGCTCTGTGCCGCCGAGGTTCCGGAGCTCGTCGTCGGCGCCGTCGACCTCAACGTCGGCAAGTTCGAGACCTTCGTCAACGAGGACGTCACCGTCGACGCCGTCCTCGCCTCGGCGGCGGTACCGGGGCTGTTCGAGGCCGTCGAGATCGACGGCCGTCACTACTGGGACGGGTTGCTCTCGCAGAACCCGCCCGTCAAGGACCTGGTCTCGGTTCCGGGGGACCGAACCCCCGACGAGCTGTGGGTGATCCAGATCAACCCGCAGGTCGATCCCGAACGACCGTCCTCGCTCTCCGAGATCGCAGACCGACGAAACGAGCTGGCGGGCAACATCTCGCTGAACAACGAGCTCCGGACGATCGAGCGGGTCAACGAGTGGATCGACGGTGGCTACCTCGAGCACCCCGACTACACGACGACGGCGATCGAACGCATCGAACTCTCCGGGTACGACCGGACGACGAAGCTCGACCGCGATCCGGCGTTTCTCGAAGCCCTCGTCGAGGAGGGCGAGAGGCGGGCCGCGACCTTCCTTGAGGAGCGGGCCGACGGGTAACGGGGTTCGGAGTCGGCGGTCACCGCACTGCTTAACTGCCGTCCGGGGAAAACTCGGGGCAATGACCCTGCACGTGACGAACACGTTGACGGGCGATACCGAGCCGTTCGAGCCGCAGGATCCCGACGACGTCCTCCTCTACTACTGCGGCCTGACGGTGTCGGACCCGCCCCACCTGGGCCACGCCCGCTCGTGGGTCCACGTCGACGTCATGCACCGCTGGCTCGAACACCTCGGCTACGGGGTCCGCCACGTCGAGAACTTCACCGACGTCAACGAGAAGATCGTCGCCCGCGTCGGCGAGGACGACCTCGGTGAGGACGAGGCGGAAGTCGCCGAGAACTACATCGAGCGCACCCTCGCGGACATGCGCTCGCTGAACCTCCTGCGGGCGGAGGTCTACCCCCGCGTCTCCGAGCACGTCCCCGAGATCGTCGACCTCGTCGAGACCCTGATGGAGAAGGACTACGCCTACGAGTCCAACGGGTCGGTCTACTTCGACGTCACCAACTTCGAGGAGTACGGCAAGCTCTCGAACCAGGCCCTCGAGGAGATCGAGTCCCAGGGCGACCCCGACGAGCGCTCGGAGAAGCGCCACCCCGCGGACTTCGCGCTCTGGAAGGCCGACGGCGTCGACGCCGACGCGATCGAGGAACACCGCCACGAGGGAGCCGCGCCCGCCGCGGAGGCCTGCGAGACCGCCCAGACCTGGGACTCGCCGTGGGGCGAGGGCCGACCCGGGTGGCACATCGAGTGCTCGGCGATGAGCACGACCCACCTCGGCGACACGCTCGACGTCCACGTCGGCGGCCGCGACCTCGTTTTCCCCCACCACGAAAACGAGATCGCCCAGTCCGAGGCCGCGACGGGCCAGCAGTTCGCGAAGTACTGGCTCCACTGCGAGCTGTTCCAGATGGACGAGGAGAAGATGTCCTCGAGCCTGGGCAACTTCGTCACCGTCGCCGAGGCCGTCGACCGCTGGGGAACGAACGTCGTGCGCACGTTCCTCACCGCGGGCTCGTACAACAGCCAGCAGCTGTACTCCGACGAGACGATCGCCGAGGCCGAGGAACGGTGGGACCGCCTCGAGCGCGCCCACGAGGCCGCGACCGCGGCGATCGACTCGCCGAACGCGAGTGCGAAGGTCGACGACGACGGGCTCCGCGAGGACGTCGCCGACGCCCGCGAGGCATTCACCGAGGCGATGAACGACGACTTCAACACCCGCGAGGCCCAGTCCGCGCTGCTCGAGGTTGCGACGGCGATCAACCGCCACCTCGAGGACGGCGGAGACGAGCAGATGGACTACCGCGGACTGCGGCGGGCCGTCGAGACCCTCGAGGAACTCGGCGACGTACTCGGGCTGTCCTTCGCGGGCGAGACCGACGGCAGCGCGGAACTGGCCGGCGACGTCGTCGAACTCGTTCTCGGCGTGCGCGAGCGAGAACGCGAGGCGGGCAACTACGAGCGGGCCGACGAGCTCCGGGACGAACTCGAGGCGCTCGGCGTCGAGGTTCAGGACACCGACGAGGGACCGAGCTTCCGGCTCCCGGGCGAGTAGCCGGCCTCGATCACCGTTTCTCCCGCCACAGCGATTCCCGGGATCGCGTTCCGCGAGCGTCGAGCGATCGCTCGAGGACCGTCCGTATCGCACCGCGTAAACTCCAGGTCGCGATACCGAATTTCGTGTTCGAGCGTCGAGGAACTTGCCCGGAAACCGACCGGCTCGAGCCGGCCGCGCTACTTATTGCCGCGAGGCCGAACTATCGGGGTACCATGCAGAGACGACAGTTCGTCGCCGCGGGCGCGGTCGGCGGGGTCGCCCTCTCGGCGGGATGTCTCGGCGGCCTCCTCGAGGACGCGACGACGTTTTCGGCGTCGCCGGCGATCGTCGCCGAGAGCACGACCGACGAGACGGGGTACGAGTACCAGGGGACCGAGGAGATCGTCACCACCGAGTCGGTCGCCGGCCAGGAGATCGAGGTGACCAGCTACGGCTCCGAGTACGTCCGGACGATCGACCTTCCGCTCGATATCTTCGGGGGGAGCGTCGAGGCCGGCGTCTTCGCGGTCATCGCGACGCCGCAGGTCGGTGTCGCGGGCGAGGAGTTCAACCCGGTCGGCGAGATGGGAGCCGCAGAGATCGCCCGGGAGGTCCAGGGTCAGTACGAGGAACTCACCGTCGGGGACTCGACGGGCGAGCGCTCGGTCGCCGCGCTCGAGGACACCGTCGTCCTCGAGACCTTCGAGGGCGAGGCCGAGCTACAGGGCGAGCGCACGGTCGACGTCCTGCTCGACGTCGCCCGCCACGAGGCCGGCGGGGACCATCTCGTGATCGTCGGCGTCTATCCCGACCTCGAGGGGCTGCCGATCGACTCCGAGCGGGATCGGATCGACGTCATGGTCCAGGGGATCGAACACGGCGACGACGTCGACGCCGAGATCGTCGACAGCCGCGAGGAGTCGGATCCGCTGGCGGGCTAGAGGCCGAGCGCGGCCGCGATCGGGACACCGCTGGCGAGCGCACCCAGCAGGTAGCCCCCGATCGCGCCGCCGTTGAGCAAGGGCAGGCCGGCGTGGGGACGGCCCTTCAGCACCATTCCCATGAGCACGACCAGCCCGGCGAGCGTGCCGACGATCGCGCCCAGCGCCGGCAGGTTCAGCGCGATGCCCGGTACCGACAGCGCTCCGGCCTCGAGGAAGTAGGCGGCGCTGGCGACCAGGATCGTCGGGATGATGGCGTCGCCGAGCCCGATGAACAGGGCGTCGCGGCCGGCGTCTGCGGCGGGATCGTCCTCGGGGACCGAATCTCCGTCGCTCGGGTTCGCCTCGCCGCCGCCGCTCGCGTCGGGGTCGGACGCGTCGGGATCGGCGCCCTCGCCGTCCGCGAGGTAGGAGTACGACAGCGTCGTCGGGACGACCAGTACGACGGGGATCTTGAGGTCCATCACCCCCGCGGCGAGGTCGAGCATGTGCTCGGTCCGGTAGACGCTGACGGCGTCGTAGATCGCCAGTCCCGCGAGCAACAGCAACGCGGGCAGGAGCCCGAAGCTGATCCCGAACAGCGCCGCGGCGCCGGCTCCCATCAACACCCCGGTGGCGTCGATGACGTACCACTCCGGGTAGAGAACCAGCGCCGCGCCGACGCCGAGGGCGGCGGCGACGGCGAGGACGTTCATCGACCCCGCCGTCACGACCGGGGGCACGAGTTCGGTGAGGACGAACCACGCGAGCATCACGCTCACGCCGACGACCAGCGCCCTGACGATCCACTCGAGGTCGTACCGGAAGGTCGCGAGCATGAACCCGGTCGCGACGAGGATGACCGCGAAGTAGACGAGGCTGTTGGTCGGGTTCCCGGGATCCTCGACGGCCTGGCGGTCGGCGTCGTGGAACGGCTCGATCAGCGCCAGCGCGCCGAGCTGGACGGCCAGAAAGAGCAACACCGTCGTTCCGACGGCCGCGAGCACCCGGGTCCGGTGGTCCATGCCGCGGCGTTCGCACCCGCTCCTCTTGGTGCTTTTCGTTGGGTCACCGAGCGAGCGGCGTCGAACGCTCGCGGCTCGGTCCCGGCGACTCAGCGTGCGTACAGCGACGCCCCGACCAGCGTCGGAAGGTGAACGTCGTCGTCGGGCGTCACCGCCAGGTAGGGGCCGTCGACGGGGCCGAAGACGTCGACGACGCGACCGACCGACTCGAGGGAGTCGTCGAGCACCATCGTCCCGATCTCCTCGCGGAGGCGGTCGTCGTCGGCGTCGGGGTTCGCCCGCAGGATCGCGAGCCCCTGGGCGGTGCGGACGACCTGACCGACCCGGCGCATCACTCCCGCATCGCGACGACGTACGCCGCGACGGCCTGGACGAGGTCGTTCTTCGAGTCGTCGGATCCCCGGACGACGACCCGGCCCCGGTCGGCCCAGTGCTCCCGGGAGTAGGACTTCTCGCGCTCGATCGTCGCGTCGTAGCCGATCTGCTGGACGGCCTTCGCGATCTCGTCGACCGTCGGCTCCTCGACCGCCAGGTCCTCGGCGACGCGTCTGCCCTCGGCCCGGGAGAGCTCCGCGTCGAGATAGGCGGGCCAGATGACGTTCTCGACCATATCCTCGTCTCCGAACCCCTCCCGGTAAACACTTTTCAAAAACGGTCGGTTCGCGCTCGAGGACTCGCCGCGAGCGCGGGTGGTTCGGTCTGTCGGCGACCGGATCGACGTTACCGACGGCGGGCGAGTCCGGCGAGCGCGGCGACGAGCGCGGCGACGGCCGCGGGAACCCCGAGGCCGGGGATCGAGTCGCCGCCCGCCTCGCTCCCGCCGTCCGAGCCGTTCGATCCGTCGGCTCCGGTGTCGTTCGTCTCGTTCCCGTCGTCCTCGAGCTGCTCGGCCGCGTCGGCGTAGGCGTCGGGGTGGACCGCCTGGACGATCTGCTCGATCGCCTCGACGACGAGCGGGCCGGGCTGGCTCATGAACTGGTCGTCGACCGCGACGAGTCGGTCCTCCTGGTAGGCGGTCGTTCCCCGCACGGCCTCGGCGACCGGGGGCTCCTCGGCGGAGTCGCCGTAGACGATCCACTCGGGATCCTCCTCGACGACTGTCTCCGCGCTGATCTCCGCCCAGCCCTCGATACCGGCCTCCGCGCCGAGGTTCTCGAGGCCGGCGGTCGTCAGGATCTCGTGCTGGAAGGTTCCCTCGCCGGCGGTGAACCCGCCGCCCATCGCGTAGTAGGCCAGCGGACGGTCGACGTCCGAGACCGCCTCCTCGATGACCGCGAGGCGGTCGTTCATCCCCTCGAGGCTCTCCTGGGCGCCCTCGCACTCGCCGACGATCTCGCCGGTGAGCCGGACGTTCTCGGCGACCCCGTCGAGGGACTGTTCGGTCGGGAAGACGTAGACCGTCAGCCCCGCCTCGCGAAGCTGATCGATGACGTCGTCGCCCTGCAGGGCGTTGGCCGCGAGGACGACGTCGGGGTCGCGGTCGATGACCTCCTCGGCGACGGGCGTGACGCCGTCATCCTCGGTGATGTCCAGACTCTCGTCGGCCTCGAGGTAGTCGGTGTACTGGCCGACGGGCATGCCCGTGACCTTCTCCTCGGCGCCGATCTCGTGCATGACCTGGGCGTCGCTGGGCTGGAGGGCGACGACCGACTCGGGCTCCTCCTCGACGGTTACGGTCTCCCCGGTCGCGTCTTCTCCCTCGAACGGGAACTCGCAGGTCGGGTCCATCTGTGCGGCGGTCGCCGTCGTCCCCCCCGCGGCTGCGGCGGGTGCGAACGCGGCGAGCGCGGTCAACGCGGCGACGAGTACGATCAGTGTGTTTCGCATCGATCGAAGCGTGCCACCTACTCCAACAAATATTTGCCTACTGCAAGCGAGATTTCAGCCGTGTTCCGTCCGGGCCGTCTCGCCTCGTGGTCGATCGCGCTCTCGGCGCTGCTGGTCTGTGCCGTCGTCGGGAGCGCCGCGCTCGGACCGGTTCGGATCGATCCGCTGACCGTCTCGCGGGCGATCCTCAACCTCGCGGGAATCGGCGCCCACGAGGTGCCGGCGACCCATCAGACGATCGTCGCGGACGTCAGGCTCCCGCGCATCCTGCTGGCGGCGACCGTCGGATTCGCGCTCGCGGCCGCGGGGACGGTCATGCAGGGCTTCTTCCGAAACCCGCTGGCCGATCCGTCGATCATCGGCGTCTCCTCGGGGGCCGCGGTCGGGGCCGTCGCCACCATCGCGTTCCCGGCGCTGGTGCCGATCGGGAGCGTCCACCTGCCGGCGTTCGTCGGCGCGTTAGTCACCGCCTTCCTCGTCTACGCCATCGCGACCGAGGGCGGCCGGACGCCGGTTGCGACGCTACTGCTCGCGGGGGTCGCGATCCAGGCGTTCCTCGGAGCGGTGATCTCGTTTCTGGTCGTCCACAGCGGCGAGAACCTTCGTGAGGCCGTCGTCTGGATGATGGGCCACCTCAATCGCAGCACCTGGGGGGACGTCGGCTTCGCGCTGCCCGTCACCGTCGTCGGCGTGCTCGTGCTTGGCGCCTACACCCGCGAGATGAACGTCCTCCTGCTCGGCGAGGAGGACGCCCACCACCTCGGCGTCGACGTCGAGCGGACCAAGCTCCTCCTGCTCGCGCTGGCGAGTGTCGTCACCGCCGCCGGGGTCGCCGTCGCCGGGGTCGTCGGCTTCGTCGGCCTCGTCGTCCCCCACGTGATGCGCCTGATCGTCGGCCCCGACCACCGCATCCTGCTGCCGACGAGCGCGCTCGCGGGGGCTTCCTTCCTCGTGATCGCCGACACCGTCGCCCGCGTCGGCGCCTTCGGACTGCCGGTCGTCCCCGTCGGCATCGTCACCGCGACCGTGGGGGCGCCCTTCTTCCTCTACCTGTTGACGAACCGGGAGGTGCACGCGCTGTGACCGAGACGCCACCCGCGACCGACGGCGCGCGCCTCGAGGTCGAGGACGTCGCCGTCTCGCTGGGCGAGGTCGACGTCCTCGAGGACGTCTCCCTGACCGTCGAGCCGGGGGAGTTCGTCGGCCTGGTCGGTCCCAACGGGGCCGGAAAGACGACGCTGCTGCGGGCGGTAAGCGGCGCGCTCGAGCCGACGCGGGGATCGGTTGCCGTCGACGACGCCGCCCTCCACGACCGCCCGTCGAAGGCCGCAAGCCGGCTGGTCGCGGTCGTTCCGCAGGATACGACCCTCTCCTTTTCGTTCGACGTCCGAACCGTCGTCGAGATGGGGCGATACCCCCACCGATCGCGCTTTTCGCCGCCGGACGAGGCCGACCGCGCGGCGGTCGATCGCGCCCTCGAGCGCACGCGAACCGCGAAGTTCGCCGACCGTCCGATCGACGAGGTCAGCGGCGGGGAGCGCCAGCGGGTCGTGCTCGCGCGGGCGATCGCCCAGGAGACGCCCGTCCTCCTGCTCGACGAGCCGACGGCGAGCCTCGACGTCAACCACCAGGTCGAGACCCTCGAGCTCGTCCGCGAACTCGTCTCGGAGGGGCGCACCGTCGTCGCCGCGATCCACGACCTGAACCTGGCCGCGCGCTACTGCGATCGACTCGTCGCCCTCGCTGGCGGACGGGTGCTCGAGGCGGGGTCGCCCGAGGCGGTGTTGAACCGGGACGTCCTCGCCGCCGCGTTCGACGTGACCGCGGCGGTGACCGAAAACCCCGTGACCGGATCGCCGACCGTGACCGCGCTTCCCGACGCCGACGGGCCGCCCGAACCGGCGCGAGTCCACGTCGTCGGAAGCGGCGCGACCGCCGCGACCGTCCTCTCGCGGCTGGCGGCCGCCGGCCTCGAGTGCACCGCGGGGCCGGTTTCCGGCGGCGACGTCGCTGGCGAGGTCGCCCGCGGGCAGGGCCTCGAGACGCTCGACGTCGAGCCCTTCGCTCCGCTCGGGGCCGGGGATCTCGACGCGGTGCGACGGGCGGTGGCGGCCGCCGACGCGACGGTCGTTGCCGACCTCGAGGTCGCCGCCGGAAACCGGGCGCTGCTCGAGGAGCTGCGGGGGACGCCCGGACTGGTCGTCGTGGAGCGACGCCCCTTCGCGGAGCGCAATCACGCGGGCGAGGGCGCCAGATCGGCCTACGAGCGCTGCAGGCGGGGCGCGATCGAATCGTCGCCGGACGCGGTGCTCGAGGCGGTACGCGAGGCCGCCGAGCGCGCGACGTCGTCGGTCCTCGGCGCAACGGAGGATTAGCGCCGGGCGGGCCGGGACTACCGCGGGGTAGCGGGCGGACGGATCCGAACGACCGTCGCTCCGGCGGTTCGATCTCGCCGCCGTCGTTGCGGTTCGGATACGGAGACTGAAGCGGGATTCGACCGCACTGCGCCCCCGATCGAGCCACCGGACAACCGGCCGCTGCCCGGCCGCCATCGCGGCGGTTTCACCGTCTAACGGCGCACTGTTCCCGAAACGACGCTACTCCCTTTTGGAGCGACGATTCCGGAATACTGGTATGGCACTCGACACCGGTCAGACCCGACGGCGGACGCTTCAACTCGCCGCGCTCGCGCTCGCGGCGGGCGGAACCGGGA
Organism: Natronococcus sp. JC468; assembly: GCF_012163165.1. NCBI lineage: Archaea > Methanobacteriati > Methanobacteriota > Halobacteria > Halobacteriales > Natrialbaceae > Natronococcus > Natronococcus sp. JC468. The sequence continues at coordinate 3,462 of NZ_JAAVUO010000022.1, read as the reverse complement.
TCGCCGCGGCACAGGACGGGGGAGACGACGAGGACGATTCCGAGGACGACGCGGGCGATGAGGCCGAACAGACCGTCATCCTCGGCGCCCGCTCCTCGTACTGGTACGGCCTCGAGCCCCCGGAGATCGAGGGAGAGGAGAACCCGACGCTCGACCTCGGATCCGACGGAGAGATCGAGATCGTCTGGATCAACCTGGACGGCGCTTTGCACAACCTGGCCCTCGAGGACGCGGACGGCGAACAGCTCGAGGTCTCCGAGGAGACGGAGACGCCCGGCGAGGCGGTCTCGATGACGGTCGACGCCGACGACTCCGCCGCCGAGTACTACTGCGAACACCACCCCGACTCGATGCGCGGCGACGTCGGCGAGCGCAACGACGAGGCGGACGAGTCGGGCGACGACGGCGGTTCGGACAACGGGCACGACCGCGACCGCGATCACGAACACGAACACGACGGCAACCGATCCGACGACGACTGCTAGCCGGGAACGGTCCGTACCGAACCGGACTGAACGGTTTTTTACCCCCGCGCCCCCGAGTGGGGGCCAATGACCGAGTACGACTACGACGAGCTCGGACTCGTCGCCGGGCTGGAGATCCACCAGCAACTCGACACGGCGACGAAGCTGTTCTGCCAGTGTCCGACCGACCTGCGCGAACCCGAGGAGTCGACGCGGCGCTTCACCCGGTATCTCCACCCCACGCGCAGCGAGCTGGGCGAGATCGACGAGGCCGCCTTAGAGGAGAGCAAGGTCGACCGCGAGTTCGAGTACCTCGCGTACGACTCGACCTGCCTCGTCGAGGAGGACGACGAGCCGCCCCACGAGCTGGACGACGAAGCGCTCGAGACGACCCTCGAGATCGCCCAGCTCATGGAGATGCGCCCGGTCGATCGGGCCCACGTCATGCGAAAGCTGGTCGTCGACGGCTCGAACACGTCGGGCTTCCAGCGCTCGACGCTGATCGCCACCGACGGCGAGATCGAGACCAGCGAGGGCGCGGTCGGAATCGAGGACCTCCTGCTCGAGGAGGAAAGCGCCCAGCGGGTCGCGGAGACCGACGACGGCGTTCGCTACAGCCTGGATCGGCTGGGGATTCCGCTGGTCGAGATCGGTACCTCGCCTGATATCTCGACGCCCGAGCAGGCCCTGGAAGCCGCCGAGCGCATCGGCATGCTGCTTCGCTCGACGGGGAAGGTAAGGCGCGGCCTGGGGACGATCCGCCAGGACGTCAACGTCTCGATCGCCGAGGGCGCCCGCGTCGAGATCAAGGGCGTCCAGAGTCTCGACGACATCGACGACATCGTCCGCACCGAGGCCGCCCGGCAGGTCGAACTCGTCGAGATCGCCGACGAGCTGGCCGAGCGCGAGGCCGCCGTGGGAGAGTCGCGGGACGTGACTGACGTCTTCGAGGACACCGACAGCGGCGTCATCGGCAGTGCGCTGCGTTCGGGAGGATCCGTGACGGCGGTTCTCCTCGAGGGGTTCGACGGTCTCGTCGGCCGCGAGATCGCTCCCGATCGCCGGCTGGGAACCGAACTCTCGGATCACGCCAAGCGCCACGGCGCGGGCGGGATCTTCCACACCGACGAGCTGCCCGCCTACGGCGTCACCGACGAGGAGGTCGCGGACCTTCGCGAGGCCGTGGGTGCGGACCCGGAGGACGCGGTGGCGATCGTCGCCGACGACACCGCGACCGCCGAATCGGCGATCGAAGCCGTCGCCGAGCGCGCGGCGACCGCCCTCGAGGGCGTCCCCGAGGAGACCCGCGGCGCGAACGACGACGGGACGACGCGGTACCTGCGTCCGCTGCCCGGGGCGGCGCGGATGTACCCCGAGACGGACGTGCAGCCCGTCGATCCCGACCCGAGCGAGGTGTCCGAACCCGAACTGCTGACCGAGAAGGTCGAACGCTACCAGGAGGAGTACGACCTCGGCGCGGGGCTGGCCGAGCAGGTGGCCTACGGCCAGCACATGCCGCTGTTCGAGGACGTCGTCGCCGACGGCGTCGATCCGACGCTCGCGGCGTCGACCCTCGAGTCGACGCTGACCGAGCTGCGACGGGACGACGTACCCGTCGAGAACCTCGAGGACGAGCATCTGCGGGGCGTGCTCGAGCTGGTCGAGGACGGCGACCTGCCCAACGAGGGCGTGGGTGACCTGCTCGCGTCGCTCGCCGAGGAGCCCGATCGAACGCCCGAGGAAGCGGCCGAGGAGGAAGGCCTCGGCGGGGCCGACGAGGCGGAGGTCCGCGAGGCCGTCGTCGAGGTCGTCGAGCGCAACGAAGCGCAGGTCGAAGAGGAGGGCATGCAGGCTTTCTCCGGACTGATGGGCGAGTGCATGGGCGCACTGCGCGGGAAGGCCGACGGCGACCTCGTGAGCCAGTTGCTGCGCGAGGAGATTCAGAAGCGCGCGTAACCTCGCCTTTCCCCGCGGACGAGCGCTCCGCCGTGATATCGGACCCGCTCAGTCGACCAGCTCCTCGAGCAGCGTCTCGAGTTCGTAGCTCTGGAGGGCTTCGCGCTCCTCGATCGCCGAGATGACGAACGTCGAGTCGGTGCGGTCAACGCCCTCGAGCTGTTCGAACTCGGCGATCAACCGCTCGACCATCCCGCTCTCGCTGAGGCGGGCGACGACGATGAAGTCGGTCTCGCCCATCGTGAAGTAGACGTTCGTCACCCCCTCGACGGTCAGCAGGCGGTCGGCGAACTCCTCGTAGGAGCCCCGGTAATCGGCGTGGATCTCGACGATGACGGTGACGTCGAGGCCGAGCTCCTCGAGGTCGATCTCGTAGCGGTCGTTAGCGATGATTCCCTCATCGCGGAGGTTGTTGAGCCGGTAGTGGATCGTCGACACCGGGATGCCCGTCGCCTCGTGGAGCGCCTCGGGGCTCCCGGTTTCCCGCTCGGCGATCGCTTTCAGCAGGCGCACGTCGCGGTCGTCCATACCTCGAGTTCGGCCGAGAGCGTCATCGGCGTTTCGAATCCCGAACTCGAAGTTGGACCTTTCTCTAATAGTAACCCCTCTTTCCAGGGACCGTTTCGGATCGAATTCATATGTGTGATTTTGCATCCGATCTCGAGAGTGCTGTTGTAGAAGGGTCTAAGTACAGCGACTGATTTCGAACGTTTCATGATTCGACGCGCGCTCTTTCGGTCCGGATACGGAGATCTGGTGTTGTTCTCGATCCTCGCGCTCTGCTGGGGAACCTCCTTCGTCGCGATCGAGGTCGGTCTCGAGTACGTGCCGCCGCTGTTGTTCGCCGGCCTCCGGTACGGCGTCGCGGGCCTGATCGTCCTCGGGTACGCGGCCGTCGCCACCGATCGGCTTCGTCCCGTCGATCGGACCGAGTGGCTCTCGGTCGGCGTCGCCGGGGTCTTCCTCATCGCGTTCTACAGGCGGTTCGAGGCGAGTGCCTCGGGGCTTGACCCCGAGGGTGAAGCCGACAGTGGCCGACCAG
>NZ_JAAVUO010000021.1:0-59115 GCF_012163165.1 Natronococcus sp. JC468 | reverse complement strand
CGAACGGTCCGCGGAACTGAACGTTCCGCGCTACTCGCGGATGCTGGCCGTGATATCTGCTTCACCTGTACGTAGCGGCTGTCACTCTCGAGGGCAGTTGCGCTTAAGACGATTTTTTGCCGGGGGTTGAGTCTGACGCCTTCGTCGGTAGCCGATGTCCCCAGCAAAAAGTTCGCTGGGGCGGAGAGAACGTGGTGCTAGCTGCCGCTGACCCGGTAGCTATCGTCAGTCCTCGTTGGCCTGGGCCTCCTCGCGGGCGCCGAGTTTGGCCTGTTCGCGGGCGCTGGGGTTGACCGACTCCGTGAACGGTACCTCGGCGACGGTCGCGAACACCGGCTCGCCGGGCTCCTCGGCGTACTCGTCGGGCAGGTGCACCCGGAACTCCAGATCCAGCTCCTCGTCGTAGATCCGATCGTCGAGGGGCGTGTCGGTCGCCTCCTCGAGAGTCTCGGCCGGGACGAAGCCCAGGCCGATGTTGGTCTCGAGGTCGGGGTTGTACCACGGCGACGTGAGGTAGCCACAGACCTCCTCGGTGTCGGGATCGGAGACGAGCCAGAAATCGGGCGCGTAGTCCCGGACGGGCTCGCCGGCGAACTTCAGCCCGATCAGCTTGTACGCGAAGGGGTACTCGCCGTTTTCGATCTGCTCCCGCTGGCGCTCGAGTGCTTCCTTCCCGACGTAGTCACCCTCCTTGTCGTCGGGCACCTGGTAGCCGAGGTTGACCTGGAACGGCGACGTCTCGTGGTCCATGTCCTGGCCCCACGAGAGGATGCCCGCGGCGATCCGTCGGTGGTGGCCGGGGGCGATCTGGCGACCGCCGTGGTCTTTGACCGCCTCGAGGACGGGATCCCAGACGGCCTCGGCGTTCTCGGTCGCGTCCCGGACGTAGATCTCGAATCCCTTCTCGCCGGAGAAGCCCGTCTGGCTCACCAGCACGTCGCAGCCGTCGATCTCGGCCTCCATCAGCCCGTAGTAGGGGATGTCGCTGACCGCCTCGCCGACGACGTCGATCATCACGTCCTCGGAGCGGGGCCCCTGGATCTGCATCGGCGCGACGTCAATCTCGTCGATCTCGACGTCGAACTCCATCCCCACGTTGACTCCCTGGAGCCACTGCATCAGCGTCGAATCGGAGATCGAGAACCAGAACTCGTCCTCGGCCACCCGCAGGAGCACGGGATCGTTCAGGATCCCGCCGTCCTCGTTACAGAGGATGGCGTACTTCCCGCGCATCGGCTCGATCTCGGTCGCGTCCCGCGTGATGACGTAGTCCGTCAGCGCCTCGGCGTCGGGTCCCTTGACGCGGATCTGGCGCTCGACCGCGACGTCCCAGAGGGTGACGGCCTCGGTCAGCGCCTCGTACTCGGCCATCGCGCCGCCGTCCTCGGGTTCGACGAGCCCTCGCGGGTGATAGAGCCTGTTGTACACCGTCGCGCGCCAGGCGCCCTCTTCGTTGAACGACTTGTGAAAGAACGGGGACTTCCGAACTCGTGTCGAGACCAGCATCTCAATGCCCGGGTCGCCGGTCTGTCTGAGATTTCGGGGAACCGTCCGGTCGGGCTGCTCGATATCCGGTTGTTTGTTACTATCTACCATGAAAGAGATGACGACACACACCTCAATAAAAGACCCTGTTCATAACTCCCCCCGTTTATCCGCGGTCGATCTCGAGTTCCGCTCGCCTCGAACGCGGGTCGTCGGACGCCATCGCGAGCGTCGTACCGAGAGGAAAGACACTTCCGCGGACGACCCCTCCCGACGGACGTGAGCGCCGACGCTACCCGCCGCGTCGAGGTCTATCCCGATCGGGAGGTCGTCGTCGAGTTCGACCCCGAGCTGACCTTCGAGTGCGTCGAGGACTGCACCTGGTGCTGTCAGCACGGGGTCTTGCTGTACGGCGACGACCTGCTCGAGCTCGCCCGGCGGGCAAACCTCGCCGAGACGACGACGGACTTCCGCGGCGAGAAGTTCGTCACTCGCGAGCGGAAAGACCGCGACGAGCACGTCGCCGACGACGGCTGTGCCTGTGCCTTTCTCCGCGAGGACGGCCTCTGTTCGCTCCACCTCGAGGAGGACTGGAAGCCGACCCGGTGTTCGGTGTTTCCCCTCGGCGTCTGGCGGGAGGACGGCGACCTCCACGTCGACATCCGCGAGTCCGCCCACGACCACTGCGAGGGGCTGAACGTCAGCGATCGGGTCGTGATCGACAACCTCGACGCCTTCCTCCCCGAACTGCTGTGGGAGCTCGAGAATCCCGACTCCGAACGGGAACTGTGAGACGGAGTGCCACGATACCGGTTCTCGCCAATCATTTAAACGTGTGGCGGTCGTAGGTAGCTTGTGACAGAAAACTCCGGGCGACGGAACCTCCGTATGCCCAACAGCGATGAAGTATTCGCCGTCGTGACCGAACACCTCGGGGGCAACCACGTCCAGCTCCAGTGTGCGGACGGCGAGGAACGGCTCGGCCGCATCCCGGGACGGATGAAGTACCGGACCTGGATCGAGCAAGACGACATCGTCGTCGCCGAGCCCTGGGACTGGCAGGACGAGAAGGCCACGATCGAGTGGCGCTACACCAGCCAGGACGCCGACCAGCTCCGCCGCGAAGGTCACATCGACTGAGTTTTACTGCGGGTTTCTCGACGCCGACCGCCGAGCGGCTGCCAGTTCGTTTCTAGGCTCGCCTGTGCAACGAAACCCATTGGAACGGTCGGCGGGAGACGGAGCGCCGTGGTCGTCCGAGACGAGAGCGCGCCGACGACCGGGAGTAGCTCACCGCGTCGCTCGCTTCCACTCTCTGAGACCGAGGACGGCGCCGTCGAGCTCGTCGGCCGGTGCGTCGGTCGCCGCCCAGACGAACATCGGCGCGACCTCGTCGGGATCCCGGCCCTCCGCACCCGAGAGTCGGGTCGCGACCCGTCCCGGATCGAGACAGCCCACGACGTACTCCGTGTCGGCCGCGAACCCGCGTGCGACGGCCTCGGCGGTCGCCTTCGAGATCGCGTACGAGCCGTAGCCGGGCTTCCCGTCCCGCGCGACCGCCCCCGTCGGGACGAGGACGCGGGCCCCGTCGTTGAGGTGGGGACGCGCCTCCCGGATCGTCGCGAACACGCCCCGCCCGTTGGTCCGCCAGTGGTCGTCGAACGCCGCGTACGACTCCCGATCGGTCGGCGTCTCCCCCGGGTCGCCGTGGTAGACCCCGGCCGCGGCGACGACGCAGTCGATCCCGCCGTTCGATCCCGCCCGCGAGGCCGTCTCGAGGAGGCGCTCGACGTCGAACTCGTCGCGGACGTCCGTTCGAACGCCCGCGGCCGTCGCGCCCGCGTCCTCGAGAGCCGCGACCGTCTCCTCGACCGCGTCGCCGTCTCGAGCGCCGACGACCACCGTCGCACCCGCGTTCGCGAACGCCACGGCGACGGCGCGGCCGATCCCGCGGGTTCCGCCGGTCACGACTGCCGTCTGTCCGTCCATACGGTACGTACGGGCGACGCCTACAGAAAATCGTCGAAAGCGGAGGCAGGCGCTACCCGAACAGGCGCTTGAGGAGCGGTCGATCGCTCGGCCGCTCGGCGAGGATCACCGAGCAGTCGACCTCGTTGATCACGTCGAAGTGGAGCGAGCCGGTGACGAGCCGGGAGAGAAGTCCCCGCTCGGTCGCACCGAGTAACAACAGCGTGCTCTCTCGGGACTCCCGACAGATCGCTTGCTCGACGTCGCCGGAGTCGTCGACGACAAGCTCGGCGTCCTGAAGGCCGTGATCCGCGGCCCAGTCCGAGAGGAACTGCTCGCCGGCCTGGCGCTCGTCGGGGTCGTCGACGACGTGAAGCAGCGTCACCTCGGCGTCGACCGTCGACTGGAAGGTCTGGGCGATCTCCGCGCTCAGATCGGAGTCCGGGCCGCCGGCCGTCGGCAGCAGGATCCGCGACGGATCGAAGCCGCGATCCCGAAGGACGACGAAGTCACAGGGGAGCTGCCGAGTCAGTTCGCTGAGCGGCCGTTCGGCCCGCGCGGCGCCCCAGAGCTCGTTGACGCCCCAGCCGATCACGACGAGGTCGCTCTGTTTGCTCTCGGCCAGGTTGAAGATCTCCTCGAACGAGCGGTGAGTGACGATCGTCGAGTACTCGAACTCGACGTCGTACTCGTCGGCGTCGGGACTGATATTCCGGAGCAACGCTTCGGACTCCGAGACGATCTGGTCGCGCTGTCTCGCGCTGGCGGACTGGCCGGGCGTCTGGACGACGTGGACGACCTGAACGATCGCCGACTCGTGGTGCTCGGTCAGCTGCGCGGCGAGGTCGATGAGCTGCGACTCCGTGCGGGGGTTCGCGATCGGCACGACGACCCGGTAGGCGTCCTCCCGTTCGGCCTCCTCTCTCCGCTCGGCCGTGTCGATCAAGGGGACGTACGAGCGGCCGACGAAGCCGCCGAACAGCCACTCCCTGATCGAGAGGCGTCGCTTGATCCCCTCGAAGCGGGCGGACTCGAGACGCTCCTCGCTGGTCTGGAAGTAGTTGACGACGGTGACCAGCAGGATGCCGCCGATGGTGTTGCCGAGCAACACCGGGAGGACGAACTGGGTCAGGCCGACGAAAAAGGAGAGGTCGCCGGCGAAGACCACGTAGGACATCTCGGTGAAGGAGGTGACGACGTGGAAGAGGTTTCCGAGCGGAATCGCCAGGAACGCGAGGTAGACGACGGCGAGCCTCGAGATCGTGTCTCGAGAGGCGAAGGTGACCCAGACGACGCCGGCGACGATCAGTCCGGCGAAGGCGGCCTTGAAGAACAGGTCGGACCAGGCCGTCTCGACCCCGTGGGTCCCGAGGTACATCGCCGCGTCGGCCGCGTCGTTGGAGAAGACGCCGCCCCACGCCAGCACCGCCGCGCCGATGGTGGCGCCGACGAAGTTCCCGATGAGGACGATCGTCCAGTGGCGAAACAGCGCCGGCACGCTCGCGAGCCGTTCGAGGGTGAGTGCGACCGGGGGCAGCGTGTTCTCGGTGTAGAGCTGGTAGCCGCCGATGATGATGTAGATGAATCCCAGCGGGTACAGCAGGGCGCTCAGAACGGGGTGGCCGTCGGTCGAGCCGTACATCGAGGCGTACAGCAGGAACGTGATCGTGATCGCGAACCCGGCCGCGATCCCGCTGAACAGCAGCTCGCGGCTGCCGGAGGTGACCTCCTCGTCGGCGGCCGCGACGATCCGCTGAAAGACCTCGTCCGCGGAGAAGCGATCGCGGACGACCGACCCGACCGCCGGCGCCCCGCTCGCCGAGCGCTCGAAGGCGCCCCGGACGGCGTCCTGCTGTCGTTCCCGATTCCGGCGCTCCTCGAGCTCGTCGGCGGGCCCGCGGGCTCGCGGCGACTCGCCCGGCGGGGTCGAGTCGCCGTCCGCCTCCGGATCGGGAGCGGACGTGTGCTCGTGTTCGGACGTATCCATTACTAGGTGGAGTCTCGCAGACGAACTAAGACGTTGGTATTTCGGCCCGGCGGGTTCGGAGCGTACATTCATCACCCTGCTACCGCTACGATTCGAGTATGCACTCCCTGAACGGAACGTCCGTCGCCGTGATCGGCGCCGGCGTCGGCGGGCTCTCGACGGCCTGTTACCTCGCCGACGCGGGTGCGGACGTGCGCGTGATCGAGAAGAACGAACAGCTCGGCGGCCGAGCGAGCCGCCTCGAGCGCGACGGGTTCCGGTTCGACATGGGTCCCTCGTGGTACCTGATGCCCGACGTCTTCGAGCGGTTTTTCGGCCACTTCGATCGAACACCGACCGACTACTACGGGCTGACCCACCTCGATCCCCACTACCGGCTCTTCTTCAAGGACGGAGACGAGGTCGACGTCACGCCCGACCTCGAGCGCACCAAACGGGTCTTCGAGTCCTACGAGGACGGCGCCGGCGAGGCCCTCGAGCGCTACCTCGAGAAATCGCGGGAGAACTACGAGGTCGGGATGGAACACTTCGTCTACGAGGACCGCCCCCGCCTGCGGGACTACCTCGACCTCGACGTCGCGCGACAGGCCCGCGGGCTCTCGCTGCTGGGCTCGATGCAGGACCACGTCGAGAACTACTTCGACCACCCCAAGCTCCAGCAGATCATGCAGTACACGCTGGTCTTTCTGGGAGGGTCGCCGAAGAACACGCCCGCCCTCTATAACCTGATGAGCCACGTCGACTTCAACCTCGGCGTCTGGTACCCCGAGGACGGGATCGGCGGCGTCATCGACGGGATCGCCGAACTGGGCCGAGAACTCGGCGTCGAGTACGAGATGAACCGCCCTGCGACCGAGATCAAGGGTCGGGAAGGGGCCTTCCTCGTCGAAACCCCGAAGGGGCCGCTGCGGCCCGATCTGGTCGTCAGCAACGCCGACTACCCCCACACCGACCAGGAGCTGCTACCGGCCGAACGGCAGGGGTACGACGCCGACTACTGGGAGTCCCGAACGTACGCCCCCTCCGCGTTCCTGCTGTACCTGGGCGTCGAAGGCGACGTCGACGAACTCGCCCACCACACCCTCGTCCTCCCGACCGACTGGGAGGAGCACTTCGAGCAAATCTTCGAGGACCCAGCCTGGCCCGACGATCCCGCCTACTACTGCTGTGTCCCCTCCGAGACCGACGACGACGTCGCCCCCGACGGCCACAGCGCCCTGTTCGTGCTCGTCCCCATCGCGCCCGGGCTCGAGGACACGCCCGAACAGCGGGATCGGTACCGAGAACTGGTCCTCGACGACCTGGCCGACCACACTGGAACCGAGCTGCGGGACCGGATCGTCCTCGAGGAGCGCTTTTGCATCGAGGACTTCGCCGACCGGTACAACAGCTACGACGGGACGGCGCTGGGCCTGGCCCACACGCTCCGCCAGACCGCGCTCTTCCGACCGCCCCACCGCGCCAAGGAGGCCGATGGGCTCTACATGACCGGCGGGGACACGACGCCGGGGATCGGCGTTCCGATGTGTCTGATAAGCGGCGAGCTGACGGCCGAGAAAGTCCTCGAGGATCACGGGTGAGCCGGATGGCGGACGCCGACGGAGGGCCGGCCCAGCGATGACCGACGACTCGGACTCCGTCGCATCGAGCCAGTCAGCGAGTGATCGCGGCGTCACGGCGGAGCTATCGTACCTGCTGGTGCTCTCGCGACCCCGGTTCTGGCTCTACCTGGCAGGGCCAGTGCTTGTCGGGGCTGCCTACGGCGCCTCGTCGATCGGGGAGCTGTTCGAGCCCGCCGCGGTCGCCCTGTTCGTGTACTTCCTGGTGCCCGCGAACGTCTTCCTCTACGGCATCAACGACATCTTCGACCGCGACATCGACGCGGCGAACCCCAAGAAGGACGACCGGGAGGCCCGCTATCGGGGCCAGCGAACGGTCCCGCCCGCGGTCGCGCTGACGGGCGGGCTCGGCCTCGCGCTGTTCCCGCTCGTCTCGCGGGCGGCCTGGCCCTGGCTCGTGGGGTTTCTCGTCCTCGGCGCGGCCTACAGCGCCCCGCCGCTGCGGTTCAAGACGACCCCGCTGCTGGACTCGGTCTCGAACGGGCTGTACATCATGCCGGGAGCAGCGGCCTATGCTGCGGTCGCCGGCTCGCAGCCGCCCGTCCTCGCCGTCGTCGGCGGCTGGCTGTGGGCGATGGGGATGCACACGTTCTCGGCGATTCCCGACATCGAACCCGATCGGGAGACGGGGATCCGGACGACGGCGACGGTCCTCGGCGAGGACCGCACCTACGCCTACTGCGGCGCGTGTTGGCTCGCGAGCGCGGTCGCCTTCGGCGCGCTCGATCCCCGCCTCGGCGCGGCGATGGCCGTCTACCCGCTGGGGGTCGTCGCGATCGCGACCTCGAGCGTGGCCGTCGATCGGGCCTACTGGTGGTTCCCGGCGATCAACACGATCGTCGGCGCGGCGCTGACGATGGGCGGTCTCTGGGTGATCCTGTATGGCTAACGACGGAGGTGTCCGAACGTGGACGGCGTGACGACGGATCGAACCGAGGAGCGGACCCGTGCCGCCCTCCAGCGACGGCTCGAGGACGTCGTCCGCGAGAACCGGTTTACGATCGCGGTGGTGTTTCCCGCGATCGGCGCGCTCACGCTGCTGGCCAGCGCCGAGGGGCTGTTGCCCGAACCGCTCGCGTACAACCCCCTGCTGATCCTGTTCGGGACGGCGGTGATGCGCTCGCCGCTGGTCGTCGGCCTCCTGCCGCGGATCGACCGACGGGCCGCGGCCTGTCTCGCCGTTCTGACCGCGTACACGTACGCGATCGAGACCGTCGGCGTGCGGACCGACTGGCCCTACGGCGCCTTCGAGTACACGATCCAGCTCGGGCCGATGCTGCTCGGCGAGGTGCCCGTCGCGCTACCGCTGTTTTTCATCCCACTGGTGCTCAACGCCTACCTGCTGACGCTGCTGGTGCTCGGCGATCGGGCCGACGCCGCGCTCGTCCGGATCCCCGCGGCGGTCGCCGCCGTCGTCGCGATCGACCTCGTGCTCGACCCCGCGGCCGTCGCGATCGGGTTCTGGGCGTACGAGTCGGGATCCTACCACGGTGTCCCCGCCTCGAACTACGTCGGCTGGGCGATCTCGGGTACCGTCGCCGCCGTCCTCGTCGATCTCGCCTTCGATCGGGCGGCGCTGCTCGAGCGCGTCCGCACCTGCGTGTTCGTCCTCGACGACCTGGTCAGCTTCGTCCTGCTGTGGGGGACGATCAACCTCCTCTACGGCAACTGGATCGCCGCGGGGGTCGCCGGCCTGTTCTGTCTGGGACTGTTCCGGACCGACCGGTACGACCTCGAGATGGTGAAAACGGCGCTCCCGGGCGGGAGCTGATCGGGTCGGCACGAGAAGGCGAGTCGGTTTTCGGCGCCGTTCAGACGAAGAGTCCGCTGATCGCGGGCCCGAACTGGAGCAACAGGGCGATCGCGAAGACCGTCAGGGTAAGCCAGGCGGCCAGCCCGGTCGCAGCGAGACGGGCGTTCTCTCGGTCGAACTCGAGTGGGTCGTGTTGGACGCTCATACCTCGTCGTTCGAGCCCGCGAACAACGAACTCACAGCCTCGATATCGGGGGAGTTTAAGGTATCGGCAGCTGGTGAGACAAGTTCGTTCTTCAGAGTAGGGGTGGAACTCACGTTCAGCACAGGACAAAGACCTACCGAGTTGATGCCGAACACGAAATGCGAATCTGTTCCTGAGTTGTATAGTCCCGTGATTGGTATTTATGCTCAGGGCACCACGGATCGGACGATGGCTACAGAGCCTGAATAGAGCACGCCGATTCCAGGCATTTCGCAGTCTCGAATTAGAACAGCTGTCAGAGTCAGTGGGGATATTAATATGTTTGCACCCGCTCTTGTAACGGAGTGGCTAACCTGATTACCAAATTCGCCGATTACGACTCATTTGCCCGTGAGTGGCATTCAGATACCCTCACCGACTATGATGTCTCTCTCGAAGATGCTCGGGAACGGGGGCTTCTCAACGAACAGAAGACCCGCCAACTATGGCAATTGTTAGGGCTTCTTGATACCGGTGAGCTTTTCATTCAACTTCCGGAGTGGTTAGCCATCGAGAAGGTTGGGTCCAAGGATAGAACTACATCCACCATGTTCATTGGATACATCTCCAGAGAGACTGAGGACGCAATTCTGTTCAAAGAGTCCGCGGCGGCCCAGCCGTTGATGCAACTCGCACATAAGATTCACTCACTCGAAAAGGGGGTTGCTAATACAGAGGCCGATACCGACCGCCACAAGCGGTCAGAGAAGCGTCTTCGGGAACACTATCAAAAGTTAAGCAACCGAGATAATCTTCCTAGCCTCTCCGATGAGTGGCTTCCAAAAAGCCAACTCATAACGGCTGTTCAGCGGTGTGAATAACTCGAATTTCGGAATTCATAATAAAATCGTACTGCTATCGCGTCGGGACGCCGTCGCCGTGTTCCGGACCGCGCCGATCCGGCTCGAGGGAGGGGACCGCCGACACCCTGTCGAAGACCGCCTCGGGATCGCGGTTCCAGTGCCAGTGCCAGCGGGTCTTCGCGAGGCATTTGAGTTTCCTTACCGTCGACAGCGACGGCTCCGCCGAGAGGACGTCGTACTCCCGGTTGCGGATCACCGTGTGGTGTTCGGCGTACAGCACCGCCGCGAGCAACACCGGGAGCTGGCAGTCCTCGGGCAGGTAGCGGATGCCGGCGACGCCCTCCCGGTAGAGCGTCTCGGTCCGCCGGAGCTCCTCGGCCATCGCGTCGCGGAACGACTCGGAGTACTCGAGGCGCTCGATCTGACGCTCCGGAACGTCGTGGGCTCGAAGCGTCTCCAGGGGGAGGTAGATCCGATCGCGCTCGAGGACGTCCTCGCGGACGTCCCGCAGGAAGTTCGTCATCTGGAACGCCTCGCCGAGTTTGATGGCGTGGAGGAGAGCGGTCTCGGGGTCGTCGGGCTCCATGATCGCGGTCATCATCACGCCGACGGAGGCCGCGGAGCCCCGCATGTACCCCTCGAGGTCCGCGTAGGTGTCGTAGCGGTCGGTGTCAATGTCGGACTCCATCGCATCGAGGAAGGTCTCGACCTCCGCGTCCTCGATCCCGTAGCGGTCGCAAAGCTCGCGAAAGGCCTCGAGCACCGGGTCCTCGGGCTCGGCGCGGCCGAGTGCCTGCCGGCGAAGCGACTCGAGTTCGGCGCGCTGCTCGGCCGGCGGAACGTCGGCCGCGTCGTCGACGATCTCGTCCGCGATGCGGAAGAACGCGTACAGGACGTGAGTCGCGTTGCGAACGCGTTCCGGAAGGAACCGCGTCGCGAGATAGAACGTCTTTCCGGTTCGCTTCTGAATCGCCTTGCCCGCGTCGATGTGTTCCTGTTGCATTTGCGACTCCAGCCGTCCGACAGTCGCCCGTCCGGGGGCGTCGCCCGACGGCGATCAGGAATAGCTCATACGACAGATACATATAAAACTACTAGCCCTCACAGAGATGGCTTCGTCGCCGAATTCCGACGAGACGGGGCCGAAAGCGGGCGATGCTGCCGACTCGAGCGGGCTACGTCTCGTAGCTCTCCACGAGCAGTTCGTCGGCGAGCATCGGGATGAACGCCCCGATATCGGTGACCATTCCGATCGCCTGGGCGCTGCCCCGGTCCAACAGTTGGGTGACGGTCGCGGGGTTGATGTCGACGCAGACGGTCTTGGTCGTCGAGGGGAGGCAGTTGCCGACGGCCACGGAGTGCAACAGCGTCGAGAGCATGAGCACGAGGTCGGCCTCCTGGGCCTGCTCGCGGATCGCGTTCTGGGCCTCGATCGAGTCGGTGATCGTGTCAGGCAGCGGGCCGTCGTCGCGGATCGACCCCGCGAGCACGAAGGGGACGTCGTTGGTGACGCACTCGTACATCACGCCCTCGTCGACGACGCCCTCCTCGACGGCCGCCTCGATCCCGCCCAGGCGGGCGATCTCGCTGATCGTGTAGATGTGGTGTTTGTGGCCCTTCCGGGGGTGTTCGAGGCTCTCCGTGTCGACGCCCAGCGAGGTGCCGTACAGATCCCGCTCGAGGTCGTGGACGGCGAAGCCGTTGCCCGCGCTGATCGCGTCGATATAGCCCGCCCGGACGAGGGCCGCCAGCGCGTCCCGCCCGCCCGAGTGGACGATCGCCGGGCCACAGACCGCCAGCACGGTGCCGTCCTCGGCGTTGACCTCGCGCATCTCGTCGGCGATCTCCTCGATCAGCGACGCAGAGGGTCGCTCGCTCGAGACCCCGCCCTGCATGAACCCGAACGAGCCCCCGCCGCCGTTGCGTGGGCGTTCGGGCGGATCGACCCGGATCCCGGTCTCGCCGGTGACGACCAGGTCGCCCTCCTCGATCGCGTTGAGCACCTTCGTTCGGATCCGGACCTCGTCGCCGCGGTCGACGACGAGCGCACAGTCCATCTCGACGTCCTCGACGTCGTGCCACTCGCCGTCGACGCGAACGGCCGTCGGGTGGTTCGTCGTCGAGTAGAAGTCGACCGGGACGATCCCGTCCCCCGGCGCCGCCTCGAGGGTTGCGTCCCGGGGATCGGCCACGGTCGCCCCCTGCTGGTTGAGCTCGTGGAGGATCGCCCGTAGCTCCTCCTCGGTGTCGGCCATCACCCGCAGCCGGCAGTAGGTCTCGGCGTGTTTGTGCCGGCCGACCTCGAACTCCTCGACCTCGAACTCCCCGTCCATATCCATCACGGCGCCGAAACAGGCGCCCATCGTCCCCGAGTCGATGATATGCCCCTCGAGCTCCACGGTTCGCGCGACTGTCATTGTCCCCTCGTTGGCGAGCGGGGACCGTCAATCTGTGCGTCTCGACTCGCGGATACGGGCGGATCGTCCCGGAATCAAGCTATATAGGCCTCCAGGACGTACGGTACCGTATGGCATCCACACTCGGCCAGTCGCGGTGTCGACGCTGCGGGTTCGAAGCGCCGGGCGGCGACGACGCCTGGGTTCGACTCGAGGTTCCGAAGCTCGGTCGGATGACCCAGTGTCCGGACTGTGGCAGCACCGACGTCATGACCCACCGGTAGGGGAGACAGACTCTTGCCCGTCAGGATCCTATCGGGTTCCATGAGCAACGAACCCGACGTGCCGACCGACGACCGGGAGTGGCGCGAGGAACTCACCGACGAGCAGTACCGCATCCTCCGGGAGGCCGGCACCGAGGCGCCGTTCAGCGGCGAGTACGTCGACCACAAGGCAGACGGCAGCTACGCCTGCGTCGGCTGTGGCGCCACCCTGTTCGACTCCGAGACGAAGTTCGACTCCGGCTGTGGCTGGCCGAGCTTCTCGGACGTCGACGACGACCGCGTCGAGACCCGCCCCGACACCAGCCACGGGATGCGCCGCACCGAGGTTCTATGTGCGAACTGCGGAGGTCACCTCGGGCACGTCTTCGACGACGGCCCCGAACCGACGGGGAAACGGTACTGCATCAACTCGGCGGTCCTCGAGTTCGACGGCAAGTAACCCGATCGGCCCGCTTCGGGGCTCGGCCGACGCCGCGACGCGAATGCAGGCACTACCCTTTTCGAACGCACGCGCCCACCTCCGTCCATGTCGAGCGAGCGCCCCACCGCCGAGGAGCTGCGACAGGGACTGACCGTCGAGATCGTCCAGGAGGACCAGGACGTCCACTCCGAGGACACCGAGCCGCTGATCGGCGAGGTCGGCACCGTCTACGAGGACACCCCCGACGGGCCCCGCGTCGAGCTGCAAAACGGCGTCGTCGGCCACGTCCAGTCGGTCGTCCACGACGAGTAGCTCTCGACGCTATTTTACCCCGGGCCGCTCGAGTTCGTCTCGAGTAGTCGATGAGAAGATCACGCTGGCTCGAGGTCGGCCGTCGCGTCGTCGCCGTCGCCAGGGAACGACAGATCAGCGTCAAGTCGGCGGGACTGGCCTACCACGCGTTCAACACGCTGGTCCCGCTCGTTATTCTCGTGCTCGTCGGCGCGGCGCTCGTCGACGCCCTCGAGCCGATCCTCACGGGGGTCGCCGAGACGTTCGGCCTCGGGAGCGTGCTGGCCGACGCGGCGATCGAGGAGATCGCGGGGGGACGCGGCGGTCGGCGCCGAGCGGCCCTGCTCGCGCTCGCGATCCTGTTGTGGAGCGCGGCCCGTTCGTTTCAGGCCATAAACAGCGCGTTTACCGGGATCTACGGCTCCCGGGAGCGCCAGTCGTACGTGGGAAGCGTCGCGACCGTGACCCTCGTGACCGCGCTCAACGCGTCGCTCGCGACGGTCACGATCGCGCTGGGGGTCGTGCTCGTCGGGGTCGTCGGGATCAGCCTCCCGATCCGGGCGGGCGGACTGCTCGCGGCGGTCGGGAGCGCGGTCGGGCTCCTCGTCGCGCTCCCGCTGGTCTTTCTCCCGATGTACTACCTCTTCCCCCAGACCGACGTCTCGGTGCGGGAGGTGGTTCCGGGAACGGCGTTCACCGCCCTCGCCTGGGCGGCGCTGGCGGTCGGCTTCCGGCTCTACGTCGCGAGTTCGGAGAGCGTCGCGCTGTTCGGGATCGCCGGCGCCGTCCTGTTGATCCTGAGCTGGGTCTACCTGGGCGCGCTCTGCCTGCTGCTCGGGGCCGTCATCAACGCGGTGCTGGCCGACCGCGTCGCCGCCGACGAGGAGTGGCTCCCGCCGGCGGAGCTCGAGGTCACCGACGACTGACCCCGCTTTCGACCGACAGCCTCCCGCGCTCGCGACGATCGCCGACGGCGACCGTCCACCCGTGGTCGCCCGGGCCGAACCGGTCGCTCGCGTAGCTCGCGTACGCCTCGACTTCCTCGCCGGGCGCCAGTTCCAGGGGCTCGAGTTCGTCGACCAGGCAGGCGATCTCGAGGACGATCGGCGCCGACGCCGTTCCGTCGCCGCAGTTCCGGACGATGAGCAGGAACTCGACGCGCCCGTCCGTCGCCGAGACCGAGTTCGGCGCCGAGACGGACAGCCCGAGGGCGGACGCGGCGGTATCGTCTCCGCCGGTTTCGTCGTCGGCCTCGTCAGTTCGCTCGCCGTCGGCCGTCCCTCCGACGTCCGCGCTGCTACCGCTCGAGTCCGCGTCGACTCCCTCGCCGGGGCCGACGGCTCCGACCACGCCGCCGATCGACGCGAACCCGACCGCGATTACGCCCCGTCGATACGGCTCTATCATACGCAAAACATCTCAACTACAGTATATCAGTATCCGGTTAATATGGACGATTAGGACTGATAGAACAATTTACAGAGATATGTTACCGAACTTCGACTCGGTTTCGCTTCGCCGAACCGGGTGAAACGTCGTGAAACGGACGAAACGTCGTGAAACGAGGCCGTCTCGAATCGTTCCCGCGCTATCGGTCGGTTCCGCGAACCGCGGCGTGTATCGTCCGCGCTCGCTGCGCACCGATCCCCTCGAGCGCCTCGAGGTCGGCGACGCTGGCCTCGAGCAGGTCGGCCACTGACGGGTAGGCGTCGTACAGCGTCGCCGCGAGTTCGGGTCCGATCCCCTCGATGCAGCTGTACATCCGCTTGGTGGTCGGTTCGTTGCGGCTCGGCACCGAGCCGACGGGCAGCGCACGACTCGACGGAGCCTCGGTGTGTTTTCGCCCGAGTCGGACCGCGAAGTCGACGAGCCGTCGGCGGTCGGTACACGGGATCACCGGGACCCCGTAACGGGCCGTGATCGAGGCCATCGAGCCTCGGATCGCTGTCGGCTCGACGCTCGTCCGCAGCGACTCGAACGCCGAGACGTCCCCCTCGAGGAGGACGTAGGCGTGGTCGTAGCGCTCGGCCAGGCGCTCGAGCTGGTCGTACAGATCCGGCCCCGAACGGCTCATGACGCCGTTGACGTAGTCTCGTGGAGTCTTTCGCTCGAGGCCGACCGGGCCGACGACGAGATCGCCCGCGGGAAGGCGTTCGACGGCGGTCTCGGCGACGTCGGGGTGGCCCCGAACGGCCTCGACGACGGCGGCGGGCTCCCGGTCGTCGACGGTAACCGCGACGCACATGGACGTCCGTACGGGCTCGGTCGGTGAACGAGTGTCGGTTCGCCGCGCGGTCGATCGATACGTTCTCACGGGACGGGGACGAAGGGACGGCGAATGGATTCCGCACGGATCCGCGACGATCGCCGACTGCTCGTCGTCGAGGCCGAGGCCGCGAGCCGGCTCGCGGACGCCGTCTGCGACCTCGAGTCGGCCGAGAGCCGCGCTGTCGCGAGCGTCGACGCCGCGCTCGAGGCGCTCTCGGAGACCGGGATCGACTGCGTCGTCGCCGCCCGGGAGCTCGAGGACGGAACCGGACTCGAGCTGCTAGAGCGGATCCGGGAGGAGGATCCGGCGTTACCGGTCGTCCTCGCTCCCGAGACGGGCGACGAGAGTCTCGCGAGCGACGCGGTCGCCGCGGGGGTCACCGAGTACCTCCCCCGCGAGCGGCTGGCCGAGCTCGCGGACGCGGTCGACCGCGCGATCACGGCGGAGGCGGCCGGGCGAGCCGACCGGGAGCGAGCCCGGCAGTTCGAGTCGATCTTCGCGGACCCGGACGCCTACTCGTGGATCCTCACGCCCGACGGGCGGATCCGACGAACCAACCCGGTCGCGCGCGAGGCCCTCGAGGCGACCGCGGACGCGCTCGAGGGACGCTCGTTCTCGAGGCTTTCCTGGTGGGACGGAGCCGACGCCGATCCGATCCGCGAGGCGGTCGACCGGGCCGCGGCGGGAACGATCGCCCACCGGGAGCTCGAGGTCGTCATCGACCCGGAGCGGGACTCGGAACCGCGAACACTCGACGTGACGGTCCGGCCCGTCCGGGACGCCGACGGCGGCGTCGTCTCGCTGCTGGCCCGCGCGGTCGACGTCACCGAGCGGGTCCGCCTCGAGACCGAGCTCCGCGAGTCCGAGCAGCTCCACCGGGTGACGCTCAACAACATGACCGACACCGTCCTCATCACCGACGACGAGGGCGCGTTCACCTACGTCTGTCCGAACGTCCACTTCATCTTCGGCTACACCGACGACGAGATCCGCGAGATGGGGACGATCGACGAACTGCTGGGGCCAGAGCTGTTCGATCGCGAGGAGCTCGCCGCCGAGGGCGTGCTGACCAACATCGAGCGCACCGCCACCGACAAGGCGGGGCGGGAACACACCCTGCTGGTCAACGTCCGCGAGGTGTCGATTCAGGGCGGAACCGTCCTCTACAGCTGTCGGGACGTCACCGCGCGAAAGCGCCGCGAGGAGGCGCTGACGGCGCTGCACGGCACCGCCCGCGAGCTGCTCTACGCCGAGACCGACCGCGAGATCGCCGACCGCATCGTCGCGGACGCCACCGACGTCCTCGGCCTCGAGGCCAGCGCGGCGCTGCGGTTCGACACCGACGAGAACGTGTTACGGCCCGTCGCGTCCTCGCCCGGGATGGATCGGCTGCACGGCCCGCTCCCGGCCAGGCGCGCCAACGACGACACGATCTCCGGGCGAGTCTTCCTCGAGGGCGAACCCCGCTTTTTCGCCGACGTCCGCGAGTCGCCGACGCTGTCGGATCCGACCACGGCGCTGCGGACCGCCGGGTTCGTGCCGCTTGGCGACCACGGCGTCTTCCTCGTCGGCTCGCCCGAGGTCGACGCCGTCGACGAGGTGACCAGGGAGGTAACCGAGTTGCTCGCGGCGACCGCCGAAGCCGCGCTCGATCGGGTCGAGCGCGAGCGGCGCCTGCGCGACCGCGACCGCGAACTCAAGCGTCGGAACCGCCAGCTCACACGCCTCAACCGGATGAACGAGATCATCCGCGAGATCGACGCCGCCCTGGTCCGGGCCGAAACCCGCGAGGAGATCGAGCGTGCAGTCTGCGAGCGACTCACCGCAGCCGAGCGGTTCGCGTTCGCCTGGATCGGTACCGTCGACGCCGCCGGCGATGCCCTTGAGTCGGCCGCCCACGACGGCAGCGCGCGGGGACGGGAGTACCTCGACAGCGTCTCGCTGTCGCTGACCGAGGCGACCGAGCCTGCGGCGCGGACGGCGACGACCCGCGAGGTAACGGTCGTTTCGAACGTCGTCGACGACCTCCGCGACGAGCCCTGGCGGCGAGCCGCGCTGTCGCGGGACTACCAGTCGGCGATCGCGGTCCCGCTGTCCTACGACGAGTTCGCCTACGGCGTGCTGGCGGTCTACGCCGACCGCCCCGACGCCTTCGACGACACCACCCGCGCGGTGCTGGCGGAGCTGGGCGAGACGATCGCCTCCGCGATCGCCGCCGTCGAGCGCAAGCGGGCGCTGCTGTCGGACTCGCGGACCCGCCTCGAGTTCGACGTCGCCGACGAGGAGTTCGCCTTCGCGCGGCTCGCCCGCCATCTCGACTGCGTGCTGTCGTTCGACGGCGGCGTCCGCCAGCACGAGGGGACGGTGGCGGTGTTCGTCACCGTCGACGGCGCTCCCGCGGCCGACGTCGCGGCCGCCGCAGCCGAGCTCGTCGCGGTCGAGAACGCTCGGCTCATCGGCGACGAGGACGGGTCGACGGTGCTGCTCGAGTTCTCGCGACCGTTCCTGGCGCCGCGGCTCGCGGACCACGGGATGACCCTGCGCCGGCTCGAGGCCACCCCCGAGACCACCCGCCTGGTCGTCGACGTCCCCAGCAGCGTCGACCCCGCCGCGGGCACCGACGTCGTCGAGAGCGCCTTCGCGGACGTCGAGCTCCGCTCGAAGCGACGCGTCGAGCGGACGGCGCCGCGGGACCTGCGGGCCGACCTGCTCGAGCGCCTGACCGACCGTCAGCTCGAGGTCGTCCAGATGGCCTACTACGGGGGGTACTTCGAGTCGCCCCGCGAGCGCTCCGGCGAGGAGATCGCCGACGCGCTGGGAATCTCGCCTGCGGCGTTCTACCGCCACGTGCGACGCGTCCAGCGGACCCTCTTCTCGGTGATCCTCGAGGAGATCGGACTTCCGTCGGCGTCCGGGGTTGAATAGTGAACCCCGATTCGAGGGCGAGGCTAGTTATCTGACGGACACGTTGAACCTAGTATCCCTATTATTGTTCATACACGGCGACAGCTTCCCCGAACCGCTCGTCGTCCCCCACCATGAAAGACGTCAAACTCGACCCGAGCGAGGAATCGACATACGAGTGTTTCGACTGCGGGACCGTCGTCGTCAGCGCGACGGCGCCCGGCAGCTGTCCCAACTGCGGCGCGGACATGCGAAACCGCGCCACGCCGCTCGAGTAACTCCCCCGCGACCGAAGCCGCGACCGTTCCTCGCTGCGAGCACCCCCCGGCCGAATCCGTCCGCGCCGGTGGCTACTCCCCGCGGCCCTCGAGGTACGCGACCGCTTCCTCGTCGGCGACCTGCCCGAACTCCCGGTAGAACTGTCCGACCGCCCGGAAGGTCTCGGGGGCGAGCAGCGCGATCACCGCGTCGGCCTCGGACTCGAGGGCGGCGACGGTGTCGGGCGCGCCGACCGGCACCGCGAGGACGACCCGTTCGGCGCCGGCCTCGCGGACCTGCCGGAGGCAGGCGATCGCGGTCGCCCCGGTCGCGACGCCGTCGTCGACGACGACGACCCGTTTTCCCGCGAGATCGGGCACGGCGTCGCCCGATCGGTACCGGTCGGCCTTCTCGCGGGCGTTCTCGCTCTCCCGTCGACGGACGTCCTCGAGGTACGACTCCGAGACGCCCAGCCGATCGACGAGGTCGTCGTTCAGCCAGACGCTGCCGTCGCTCGCGACGGCGCCGATCGCCAGTTCGGGGTTCGACGGCGCGCCCAGCTTTCGGGCCACGACGACGTCCAGGTCGGCCTCGAGCGCGTCCGCGACGGGCCGGGCCACCGGTAATGCGCCGCGGGGGATCCCGAGGACCACGTCGGCGTCGATCCCCCGATCCGCGAGTTCGGCTGCGAGTCGATCGCCCGCGTCGGTTCGGTTCGCGAACATGGGCGTCGTACGACGTCCACCTACTACGTTGTTACCGCTGACCGGAGAGCGCTTGCCGAACGGCTACCCCGACCGCCGACGAAGCGGTACGTATGGGACGACTCCAGCGAACGCTTTCGAACATCAGCGAGGAGTCCGGGATCGACAGCGGCCGCGTCGGCGTCGTCGGCGGGGGCGTCGACTACCCGAATCAGCCCGCGCTCGTCGGGCGGGCCGCGCTCCGAACCGGATCCGACCACGTCCGGGCCGTCGTCACCGAGGAGATCTACGAGATCGTCGCGGGCCACGACCCGAACCTGCTCGCCAGCAAGTACGAGGGCGAACGCTTCGACGCGGTCGCCGTCGAGCGCGCCGTCGAGGTCAGTGAGTGGGCCGACGCGATGGTGATCGGGCCGGGGCTCGCCGACGCCAAACCCGGCGCAATCCGCGAGGCGGTCGATCGGTTCGAGGTCCCGACCGTCGTCGACGCCATCGCGATCGATCCCTCGCTCGAGGCCGACCTCTCGAGGGCGGTACTGACGCCGAACGAGGCGGAAGAGGAGCGGATCTACCGGGAGTACGACTCGCTGAGCGAGTTCACGGACGAGACCGACGCGGTGATCACGCTCACCGGCGGCACCGACGAGATCGTCGCCAGGGGTGACCGAATGGAAAACGACACCGGAACGTCGGCGCTGACCGTCGCCGGGACGGGCGACACGCTGGCGGGGATCACCGCCTCGCTGCTGGGCCAAGGGATGGACCGCGAGGACGCCGCCGAACTCGCCGCGTGGATCCTCGGCAAGAGCGGCGAACTCGCGACCGCGAAGATGGGTCCCGGGGTCCTCGCGACCGACGTCATCGACGAGATCCCGGCTACGATTCGCTGACCGATCCGCCCCGGAAGCAGCTTTTTGTCGCCCCGCGTTCGACTCGAAGGCGTATGCTCGACTCGAGCCCGCAACGGGAACTCGGAGGGATCGACCACCCGTTCGTCGCGGCCGTCTACGATACCGCCGTTCCGGATCGGCTGCTGTTCGGGACCCACCGGGAGTACCTGACCGCGGACCTCTCGGGTCGGGTGCTCGACGTCGGGGCCGGGACGGGGGCGAACTTCCCGTACGTCGCCGACGGAAGCGACGGTATCGACTACCGTGCGATCGAGCCCGATCCCCACATGCGCCGACAGGCGGCCGAGAAGGCCCGCGAGGTCGGCTGCGAGGTCTCCCTGCGGGACGCGCGGGCGGAGTTGCTTCCCTACCCCGACGACAGCGTCGACGTCGTCCTCTCGAGTCTGGTCTTCTGTACCATCGCCGACCCCGACCGCGCCCTCGAGGAGGTCGCCCGCGTGCTGAAACCGGGCGGCGAGTTGCGCTTCCTCGAGCACGTCCGCGCCGACGGCTGGCGGGCGACGGGCCAGGAGCTGCTGAACCCTCTCTGGAGTCGCGCTGCGGGCGGCTGCCAGCTTACCCGGGACACCGTCGAGCGGTTCGTCTGCCACGACGCCTTCGCCGTCGAGGAGATCGAGCGCACCGCGGTCGGGATCTTTCCCGCGACGCCGATCGTCCGCGGACGGCTCCGGCGGCGTCGCGACGGGAGCCGGGGCTGAGGTCGGGCCAGCTTTATTGGGACGGAACTCCCCGGTCAAGCTATGTCCGACGACAGGCTGCGGATGACGCCGGGACCCACCGCGGTACCCGAGGCCGTCCGACAGGCGATGGGGGAGCCGACGCCGAACCCGGACCTCGAGCCCGAGTTCTTCGAGTTCTACCGCGGGCTGACCGACAAGCTCGAGCGGGTCTACCGGGCCGGCGACGGGACGGACGGCGACAGGGACGTCGTGGTCCTCGGCGGGGAGGGGATCCTCGGGCTCGAGGCTGCGGTCGCCTCGCTGGTCGGTCCCGGGGATCGCGTGCTCTGTCTTTCGAACGGGATCTACGGCGACGGGTTCACCGACTTCGTCGAGAACTACGGCGGCGAGGCGGTCGTCAGCGAAGTGCCCTGGCGGGAACCGCTCGACGGCAACGTCGTCGCGGACGTCCTCGACAGGCACGGCGAGTTCGACGTCGCGACGATGGTCCACTGCGAGACGCCGACCGGGTCGCTGAACGACCTCGAGGGGATCCTCGACGTTCTCGGAGATCACGACGTGCTCTCGATCGTCGACGCGGTCTCCTCGCTGGGCGGGACCCCGGTGCCGACCGGGAAGATCGACGTCTGTCTCGGCGCGAGCCAGAAGTGTCTCAGCGCGCCGCCGGGGCTGGCCACCTGCGCCGTCAGTGACCGCGCCTGGAAGCGCATGGAGTCGGTCAACAACCCCTCGCTGTACGCCGACCTCGGCCCCTGGCGAACGGCGGCTGAGGAGGAGTGGTTCCCGTACACACACCTCTCGTCGAACCTCTACGGACTCGACGCCGCCGTCGACCTGCTGCTCGAGGAGGGCCTCGAGGACGTCTTCGCGCGCCACGAGGCGGCCGCGAGGCGGTGTCGCGAGCGCGCCGCGGCGCTGGGCCTCGAGCCGTACCCGACCGACGAGGCCGCCTGCTCGCCGACCGTCACCGCCCTCGCGGTCGAGGGGCGAGCGACCGACCTCCAGCGGGCGGTCCTCGAAGAACAGGACGTCCTGCTGGCGACGGGACTGGGCGACCTCGAGGACGACATCCTTCGGATCGGCCACATGGGGCACAACGCTCGGGTCGACCGCGTCGACCGGGCGATGGACGCCCTCGAGGCGGTGCTGTCCTGACGGCGGATTCCGGGCTCGAGGCTACCCGGAGCCTGCAGGTGGAACCGTTTCTTGTGCGTCGACGCTACATCGACGCATGGACGAACCCGACAGGGAGCCAACCGAGAAGACGACCGACGACAGGCGGGAAGCCGAGCGGGAGACGAAGTGGATGGCCCGCAACTGGATCGGCGTCGCCGTCGTGTCGATCCTCGCCTTGCTCGTGCTCGTCGTCGGGATGATGCAGGCGACGGGACTGGTCGACGTCCTCGCGCCGATCGCCGACTCCGGAACCGGACAGTGGGCCGCCTTCGGCGTGCTCGCGCTCGTCGTGCTCGCACTGGCCGGCTGGAGCTGGCGCGCAATCGTGAGCTAGCGACCGCCGACTCCCTCTCGAACCCACCCTCGCCCGGCCGTGCCGTCCCGTGACACGCCGACTCCGGACAGAAACCCGTTTAGGCGTCGACGAACCAGACAGCCCAATGAGTTACCGGATCGGGCTGGTCGGCAAACCCTCCGTCGGCAAGTCCAGCTTTTTCAACGCGGCGACGATGAACGACGTCCCTGAGGGGGCCTACCCGTTCACGACCATCGATCCCAGCGTCGGCGAGGCGTACGTTCGCGTCGACTGCGCCGCCCCGGAGTTCGACGAGGAGTGTACGCCGTCGGTCGGCTACTGCGACGACGGGACGCGGTTCGTCCCGACGAAGCTCGTCGACGTCGCCGGGTTGATCCCCGGCGCCCACGAGGGCGCGGGGCTGGGCAACCAGTTCCTGACCGACCTCAACGAGACCGACGTGCTCGTCCACGTCGTCGACTTCTCCGGCAAGACCGACCTCGAGGGCGAACCCACCGAGGGCCACGACCCCCGAAAGGACATCGACTTCCTCGAGACGGAACTCGACCAGTGGTACCTCGGCATCCTCGAGAAGGGGATCAACAGGTACGAGTCCGGATACACGACCGAGGACGACGCCGTCGAGGAGGAACTCGCCGAACAGATGAGCGCGTTCAAGACGAACGAGGACGAGATCAAGCGCCTGATCCGCAGAGTCGGACTCGGCTTCGAGCCCGCCGAGTGGGACGCCGACGACAGGCTCGCCCTCGCCCGCGAGATCCGCACCGAGACCAAGCCGATGCTGATCGCGGCGAACAAGATGGACACGCCGGAGGCCCAGGAGAACTACGCGGAGATCACCAGCGATCCCGACTACGACCACCTGACGATCGTCCCCTGCAGCGCCCACGCCGAGCGCGCGCTCAAGTCCGCGGACAAAGCCGGCGTCGTCGACTACCGGCCCGGCGACGACGACTTCACCATCACGGGCGACGTCTCGAGCGAGCAGGAGCAGGGTCTCGAGGAGATCCGCGAGTTCCTCGAGCGCTACGGCGCGACGGGCGTCCAGGCCGCCCTCGAGAGCGCGCTGTTCGACGTCCTCGGCGTCGTCCCCGTCTTTCCGGGCGGCGCCAACGGCCTGGGCAACGAGCGCGGCGAGGTGCTGCCCGACTGCTACCTGATCCCGCCCGGATCGACCGCCGAGGACTTCGCCTACAGCCTCCACTCCGACATCGGCGACGGCTTCCTCCACGCCATCGACTGTCGGTCGAACCGCCAGGTCGGCAAGGACTACGCCGTCGAGGACAGGGACGTCCTCGAGGTTATCACGACGAACTGACGGGAACGACTAGCGACGGCCCCAGGCGACCCGGTCCCCGACCGAGCCGATCCGGTCGGCGAGCCCCGAGAGCCAGGCACCCGGCGAGAGTCGCCTGAGTTCGCGTTCGTCGACCTCGATGCGGGCCTCACGGTACGGATCGTGCTCGGCCCGCTCCCCGTCGTCGCGGTCGGCGTTGGCCGCCTCGACGGCGACCGAGACCCCGCAGCGACCGCAGGACTCGCGTTTCTTGGCCATACGCGGGACACGTCCCCGAGCGACTAAAGCGTACCCGCCGACGCGTGCCGACGAGTTTTTGGCCCCGCCGTGGTATCTCCAACCATGGATACCGACGGGCCGCCAGAACCCGACCTCGAGGAGCCGTCGGGCGACGGTCCCGCGAACGTCCCCGACTGGGACGACGAGTACGTCGATCGGGTGAGCGATCGGCTCATGCACAACTACGACCTCGAGAAGGCGTACCGGGTCGACGGCGAGCGCTTCGCGCTGTACGGTCGGATGGAACTGCGCAGCCAGAAGCACTTCCTCCACCCCTCGATCTCGATCGGCGAGCACGGCTCGACCGAGCACCTGTTCGTGCGACGGGTCGACCGCGTCGACGAGCGGGCGCTCGACCGGTTCGTCGAGCTGGGCGAGCGCCTGGCCGACAAGTGGATCGACACCGACGAGGAGCACTTCTCGACGGATTTTACGTTCGTCGCCGTCGCGCCCGCGATCCCCGGTTCGATCCGCGAGCGCGTCGCCGGCTTCGACGGCCGAACCCTCCTGAAGTACGGCTACAACGGCCACTACGAGATCAACCTGATCGTCGTCGCGCCCGACGAGGAGGAGCTGGTCGCCAGCGAGAACGCCGACGTCGCGGCCGCCTTCCGGCTCTGGGAGCCGATCGAACGCGAGGAGCCGAGTTTTCTCGACCTGGTCGCGAGACGGCTCCAGCTGTAGTCGAGCAGCCCGAACACCGCCGGTTTCGTCGGGAGATCCGACTCGGACGCGTCTCGAGCCCGCCTCGGATCGGCGGCGAAAAGGCGTCGTCGCCGCGGTCGAAACCGCGAGTTCCGGCCGCGGTCAGTCGTCGTCGGAACCGACGTCGGTCGTGAGTCCGTCACCCGTTCTCCGGGCCGTCGTCATGTTGTCGTAGCCGATCTTGAACAGCGAGAGCGCCAGTCCGATCAGGACGGCGATGATGATCAGCTGGACGACCGCCGAGGCCTGACCGAGCAGCCCGGTCTCGGCGTCGGCGGTGATTCCGAGCAGTCGACCGCCGAGGATCTGGTAGAGCCCGGTCCAGAGGAGGCCGATCGTCGTGATAAAGCCCATCAGCGCCATCGGTCCGCCGGTCGAGATCAGCTGTTTGGACCTGTCCCAGTTCGCCAGCCAGATGGTGCCCGTAAGCAGCGCCAGCGACGCCAGCAGCTGGTTCGCACCGCCGAACAGCGTCCAGAGGTCCTCCCACCGACCGCTGGCCAGCAGGAAGAACGCGACGACGGCGATGACCGACGTGTTAACGTAGCGGTTCGCCGCGAACGACTCGACCTGCGTCTCCGGTGTGCCGACGATCTCCTCGAGCATATACCGACCCAGTCGGACGGCCGTGTCCATGCTCGTCAGCAGGAAGCTCGCGAGCACGAGCGCCATGAAGGGCGCGGCGTACTCGAAGGGGATCCCGAGGGCGGTGAGGATCGCCCCGCCGCCGGTCGCGAAGTTCGGCAGCGCGAGCCCGATACCGCCCGTGGCCGCCGGGATGGCGACGACCGTCACCGCACAGAGCGCGACCGCGGCCAGCAGTCCCTCCGCGAGCATGCCGCCGTAGCCGATCAGCTTGGCGTCGGTTTCCTTGTTCAGCTGCTTGGCCGTCGTTCCCGAGGACACCAGCGAGTGGAAGCCGCTGATGGTCCCGCAGGCGATGGTCAGGAACAACAGCGGGAACAGCGGCATGAGCGGGAGGTCAGCCGCGAGGGGACCGCTCGCTCCGAAGAAGCCGTACCAGGCCCCGGTCGTCATATCGAAGCTCAGTTGCGCGCCGGTTTCGGGGTGGACCGCGTCGGTACCCATCCCGGTGACGAACGTACCGACGATAACCGCGAGCAGACTCCCGCCGACTCCGGTATAGAGGAGGAACGACGAGAGGTAGTCGCGGGGCTGCAACAGCATCCAGACGGGGAGGACGCTGGCTGCGGCGCCGTAGACGAGCATCACCAGCACCCACGCGCCGATGTTCGCGCTCTCGAGCAGTTCAGGGAAGAACAGCGCCGAGTCGAACAGCACGATCGTTCCGGCGGGGTAGTCGCCGGGAACGATCGCGAGCGGGTACTGGATGCCGGCCCAGACCGACGCGAACACGCCCGCGACGAAGACGACCGTTCCGACCGAGAACGGCAGCCCGAGCTGGTAGAGCCAGACTCCGAAGACGAACGCGAGCGTGACGTACAGCAGGCTCGCGGTCGCCGCCGACGGGTACGCGTTCAACACGACCCCGATGACCAGCGCGAACACCGCCACCACGAGGATCGTCAGCAGGAACGCGAACCACAGCAGCATGTTCTTCCCGCGCTCGCCGACGTACTCGCCGATGATGTACCCGATCGACTTCCCCTCGTGTCGCAGGCTGCTCGACAGCGAGACGAAGTCGTGAACCGCACCCAGCAGCGGGTTGCCGATCGCGACCCACAGCACCGCCGGAACCCACCCCCAGACCAGCGCGGCGGTGATCGGTCCGACGACGGGCGCGCCGCCCGCGATACTCGAATAGTGATGCCCCAACAGCACCGGCTTCTTCGCCGGCACGTACTCCTGTCCGTCTCGATACTTGTGCGCCGGCGTCTCCCGACTGTCGTCGAGCCCCACGAACTGCGACAGGTACCGCCCGTACCCGACGTACGCGACGGTAAACGTCGCCAGCACCAGCGCCACGATCCAGATTACACCTACCATGATATCCTCTCTCGAACGGGTGGTCGTACGGAGTGACTATAAATATAATTCATTGCGTTCAGAGAGCGCGGATCGTAGACAAATTTCGGCGCGGTTATTGAGTATTTTTGCCGAAGATGGTGAGAAATCCGACACGTGGACACCGAGCCCCCCTCTCGACCCGGTCCCGGCGAGCCGCGGCCCGCCTCAGTCGGTCCGCGCGCGCCCGCCCGCCTCCGACTCGAGATCGAGGTCGCTCGCGACGTCCTCGAGCAGGCTCCCACGGACCTCCTCGACGCGGGTCTCGATGGTCGCCGCCACGGGCGCGTCGAGTTCGCGCTCGATGCGCTCGAGGCGCTCGCGCTCGGTCGCCACCCGCTGGCGGAGGTAGCGCGCGCCTCGTCCCTCCTCGTGGGGCTCGGGCTCGGGCGTCAGTCGGTTGACCACCAGCCCGCGGACCGGCAGCTCCGCCTCGGCGAGGGTCTCGAGCGAGCGCTCGGTCTCCCGGATCGAGAGCTCGTCGGGGTTCATCACCAGGTAGAACGCGGCGTTCCCGCGCAGCGTCTCGCCCGCGAACTCGAAGCGCTCCTTGCGCTCCTGGAGTCGGGCGAGGATCGGATCGCCGTCCATCACGCGTCGGGGCTCCCGGTTGCCGATCGCGGCCTTCTCGTAGCGATCGATGCTGCGCTCGCGTTTGTCCACCAGCCGCGCGATCCAGCCCTCGAGCAGTTCCGGCAGCGCGAGCAGTCGCAGCGTCGACCCCGTCGGCGAGGTGTCGAAGACGACCCGATCGTACGGCTCGGCCGACCGCATCACGTCGACGAACCGGTCGAACAGCGCCGCCTCGTAGGCCCCCGGGGTCTGGTGGGCCATCTCGAGTTGCACGTCGACCTCGTTGACCATCGCGGCCGACAGCTGGGCGTTCAGCTGGCGTTTCAGCCCCTGGAGGTGGTCCTGGACCTCCGCTTCGGGGTCGATCTCGAGCGCCGAGAGCCCGTCGTACCCCTCTACCGGACGGGGCTCGTCGCCGAACTCCTGGTCGAAGACGTCGGCCGTGCTGTGGGCCGGGTCCGTCGAGACGACCAGCGTCTCGAGCCCGTCCTCGACGCAGTTCAGGGCGTACGCGCTCGAGACGGTCGTCTTGCCAACCCCGCCCTTCCCGCCGAAGAAGACGAACTCGGTCATCAGAAGTGGTACTGGTGGCCCTTCCGTTCGATCACCGACCCCCGGTCCCACAGGCGTCGCTGCCAGGCCTCGTACTCGTCCTCGAGGTAGGGCAGCAACTCGGCCGTGTAGTACGACACCGGGCTCGGGATCCCGAAGGCATCGGGGAAACACGCCAGCATGAACGCGTCCTCGAGGTCCTCGGCCTCGGCCTCAATCTTCTCGTAGGCCGGGTGGCTGATCATCCCGTGGTAGAGTCCCCGGAGCCACTCCTCGAGAGTTTCCCGAAACCGCTCGATCCGGTCGGCGAGTGTCATTATCGATGGTGCTCGGCGCTCGAGCCTAAAAGGTGTCGTGCTCCCATCCTCGAGCCGACGCACCTTAGTCGTCGAGTACCAACACACCCGTATGTCAGCGATCCCCGTCACCGTCCTCTCGGGCGGCCTCGGCGCCGGCAAGACGACGCTGCTCAACCACCTGCTTCGCAACGCCGGCGACCGCGAGCTCGCGGTCCTGGTCAACGACATGGGGGAAGTCAACGTCGACGCCGAGCTCGTCGCCGAGGGGTCGGACCTCGACGCCGGCGGCGTCGCCGAGCTCTCCAACGGCTGTATCTGCTGTGAGCTGCAGGACGACCTCGAGACGGCGGTCGTCCGCCTGGCCCGCGAGCGGGAGTTCGATCACCTGCTCGTCGAGTCCTCGGGGATCTCCGAGCCCGAGCCCGTCGCCCGGCTCTTTACGACCAGCTCGCGGGTCGCGGCCCGCTACGAGCTCGACGCGCTGGTGACGGTGCTCGACACCCGACGCTTCCTCGACACCTTCGCGGGCGAGGACGTCCCCGAACGCCGCACCGACCCTGACGAGGCCGACCGCCCGCTCTCGGACCTGCTGATCGAACAGCTCGAGGTCGCGAACCTCGTCCTCCTCAACAAGGCCGACCTCTGTGAGCCCGACGAGCTCGAGGAGGCCGAGGCGCTGGTTCGGGCGCTCCGTCCCGACGCCGAGTTGTGCAAAACGGAGTTCAGCGCGATCGATCCCGACGAACTGCTCGGGATCGACCTGTTCGATCCCGGCCAGCTTGGGGAAGGCGCGGGGTGGCAGCGCGCGCTCGAGGACGACGACGGCGGGGCCGAGAGCAGGAGAGCCGAAGCCGGGGACCCCAGCCGGGATCACGACGGGCACGGACACGATCACGACGGGAACCACCACGACCACCGCCACCCCGACGAGGTCTACGGCGTCGACTCGATCACCGTCCGGGAACGGCGCCCGGTCCACCCCGAGCGCTTCGCCGCCTTTCTCCGGGAGCTGCCCGCGAACGTCGTCCGCTCGAAGGGGGTCGCGTGGATCGCCGGCAGCGACGCGAGGGTAGATATCTCCCAGGCCGGGCCCTCCGTTCGGGCGACGAGCGACGGCCCTTGGATCGCCGCGCTGCCGGAGGTACAACGGGACCTCTACCGGTCGAACCGCCCCGACCTCGAGTGGCACGACGAGCACGGCGACCGCCGGACCGAGCTCGTGTTCATCGGGACCGACCTCGAGGGCGAACCGCTGCGCTCGCGGCTCCGGGACTGTCTGGTCACCGACGAAGAGTGGGAGCGGGCGGAAGCGCTCGAGGACCTCTTCCCCGGCGAGGACGACGAGGCCGTCGTTCTTCGGGAACCGTAGAACACGTCGAGTGTCATCTCAGGGACGCTAAAACCGTCAGCCGTCGCCTCGAGGGCTCTAGAACGCGTCGGCCATCGCCTCGAGCGCCCGCTCGAGTTCGCCCGTGCGCTTCCAGGCGGCGATCCGGTCGCCGAAGGGCAGCGGGACCGCGAGCGAGACCGACGACCGAAACCGGACCTCGGTGCCGTCCTCGCGCTCGTCGAACTCGAGCCACGTCTCCATGTGCTCGAACGGTCCCTGCTCGCCCTCCTGGGTGTAGTACAGCGCGTCCTCGCGGTACTCGAACCGCAGCGGGAGCGACATGCCGGGCCCGCTGGCGACGACGACCGTCGCGTCGCCGTCCTCGCGGACGTCCGCGACGGTGAAACTCCCCTCGGCCTTGACGATCGCCGGCGGATCGAACCGCGAGGAGAGCTCGACCGCCGTCGCGTCGATCCGTCGAGAGACCGTGACTTCCCGCATGGGTGTGTCGTTCGCGGGCATCGCCATAAGTGTCGGCCCCGGCGGCCGACGGAAACGGCTAAGTGAGCCACGTTCCCGTACTCCGGTATGGCCGACCCCGACGCCGACCGGGACGGGTTCCGCGAGGGACTCGAGTCCTCCGGCGGAGACCCGCGCGTGCTGCTCGTTCTCAACGCGGTGCTGTCGCTGCTGTTCGGCTGGACGATCGTCGCGGGCGCGGCGGTCGTCGGGCTGGTCGAGGTCGGGCCCGCGACCGTGCTCGCGGTCGCGGCCGGACTGTTCGTGCTCGCGCTCGTGATGACGCGGCCGTAGCCGGCTCGAGGCGGGACGGGATCGAGCCGACAGGTACTCACGGTCCCGGCCACACTGTGACAACGAATGCGGAACGCGCTCGCGTCCTACCGACCGACGAAGCCCGAACTCGCCGTCTTCGTCTCGGGAATCACCAGCATGGGGCTCGAGATCCTCGCGGTGCGGATCGTCGCGCCGCAGTTCGGCAGCCACATCTACACCGTCGGCGGCATCCTGACGGTCCTGCTCGCCGCGTTGAGCCTCGGCTACTGGCAGGGCGGCAAGCGGGCGGCGCGGGCGACCGTTCGAGAGATGGTCTGGCTCATGCTCGCGACCGCGGTGTACGTCGCCGCGGTGGTCTACGCCGACGAGTTGCTGTTGTCGTACACGTCGATGCTCGCGCTCCCGCCCAGGTACGC
This sequence comes from Natronococcus sp. JC468, assembly GCF_012163165.1. NCBI lineage: Archaea > Methanobacteriati > Methanobacteriota > Halobacteria > Halobacteriales > Natrialbaceae > Natronococcus > Natronococcus sp. JC468. The sequence goes on along the minus strand of NZ_JAAVUO010000021.1, from coordinate 28,414 downwards.
CTCGCTGCCGGCCGTCGTCATCCTCTTCGGGCCGCCGACGTACCTGCTGGGGTTCATTAGCCCCTACGCGGCCGAACTCTCCCGGAAGCGCGGGGTCGGCGAGGCCTCTGGCCACGTCTACGCGCTCGGGACGATCGGGAGCATCCTCGGTTCGGGCGCGACGACGTTCGTGCTCATCCCCGCTCTGAGCATCACCCAGATCGGGGTGGCGTTCGGGCTGATACTGGTCGCGACGGCGGTCGCGCTCACGCTGCCGTCGCCACCCCGCAGGCCGACCGTCGCCAGCGTCGCCGTCGTTGCGTTGCTCGTCGTCGCCGCCAGCGGGACCCCCGCCGCGCTCGACCACCGCGGCGACGTCGTCTACGAGACCGAAACCGCCGTCCAGCAGCTCGAGGTGGTCGACGACGGCGACGTCCGGACGATGTACCTCGACGGCGCCCGCCACAGCGCGACGGACCTCGAGGACCCCGATCGCCACGTCTTCGCCTACACGGAGTACTTCCACCTGCCGATGCTGATGGCCGACGATCCCGACGAGGTCGAGGACGTCCTCTTCATCGGCGGGGGCGGGTACACCGGCCCGCAGGACTTCCAGCGCCACTACGACGTCGATGTCGACGTCGTCGAGATCGACCCCGAAGTCACCGCAGCGGCCGAGGAGTACTTCGGGCTCGAGCACGGCGAGAACATGACCAGCCACGCCGAGGACGGTCGACAGTTCCTGCAAAACGCCGACGAGGAGTACGACGTGATCGTCCTCGACGCCTACAAGAAAGACCAGGTGCCGTTTCACCTGACCACCGAGGAGTTCATGCAGTTGGCCGCGGATCGGCTGAGCGACGACGGCGTGTTGCTCGCAAACGTCATCGCGGCACCCGAGGGATCGGGCTCGGAGTTCTACCGCGCCGAGCACGCGACCGCCGAGCAGGTGTTTCCGCAGGTCTACGGCTTCCGGACCTCGGACTCCGACGCCGTCCAGAACGTCCAGCTCGTCGCGACGAAAGACGACGAACGGCTCACCCGCGAGGAGCTCGAGCGGCGCAACCACGAGCGCGACCTCGGGGTCGACCTGAGCGACGAGCTCCGGAATCGGCTGGACGACCCCGAGACCGACGACGTCCCCGTCCTGCGCGACGACCGGGCGCCGGTCGACACCCTACTGGATCCGATGTTCGGCCAGCGCTACGTCATCGAGGAGACCGAGGACTCGGAGCCGACGACGGCGAATCCAGCGATCGTCGCGGGAGCGGGGTAGACGTCGACTCCGAGAACGCGGTGGAAGAAGGATAGGGCTCGAGCCCGTCGGTCCGCTATGGACGCCGAAACGACGGAGGTCGAGTTCCTCGTCATCGGTTCGGGATCCGGACTGGACGTGGCCAACGCCGCCGCCAACCGGGGCCAGTCGGTCGCGGTCGTCGAGAAGGGACCGCTCGGTGGCACGTGCCTCAACCGCGGTTGCATCCCCTCGAAGCAGCTGTTGTACCGCGCCGAGGTGATGGAGACCGTCGCGCGCGCCGACGAGTTCGGCATCCGCGCCGACGTGACCGACGTCGACTTCGCCGGTATCGTCCGCGAGGTTACCGAGGACGTCTCGGAGAGCGCCGACTCGATCCGCAACGGGCTCGGCGCTTCCGACCAGCACGCGCTGCTCGAGGGGGAGGGTCGGTTCGTCGACGATCGCACGGTCGAGGTCGTCGACGGCCCCGACGCGGGCAGGCGCGCGCGGGCCGACACGGTCCTGATCGCGGCCGGAACGCGGCCCTGGATCCCGCCGATCGACGGCATCGAGGACGTCGACTACCTCACCAGCACGGAGGCGCTGCAGCTCGAGACGCCGCCCGAGCGCCTGGTCGTCGTCGGCGGGGGCTACATCGCGGCCGAGCTCGCCCACTTCTTCGGCACCTTCGGGAGCGACGTCTCGATCGTCGGCCGCCGTCGGCACCTGCTGCCGGACGCCGACGGGGAGGTCGCGGCCGCGTTCACCGAGCGCTACGCCGACCGGTTCGACGTCTACGCGGGGTACGAAGCCGTCGCCGCGTCGCAAGCCGACGGCGAGGTGACCGTCGAGGCCCGACCGTACCCCCCGGCGTGGAACGACGCATCCGATCGCGAACCCGTCTCCGTCACCGGCGACGCCCTGCTCGTCGCCGCGGGTCGGCAACCGAACACGGACCTGCTGAACCTCGAGGCGACGGGCGTCGAGACCGACGCCGCGGGGTTCGTCGAGACCGACGAGTACCTGCGGACGACCGCGGATGGGGTCTGGGCGCTCGGCGACATCGTCGGCGAGTACCTGCTGAAACACAACGCGAACCACGAGGCCCGGACCGTCGCCCGGAACCTGTTCGGCGACGAACTCGAGCCCGTCGACTACACGGCGATGCCGTTCGCCGTGTTCGGTTCGCCGGAAGTGGCCGGCGTCGGCGCTCGAGAGGGCGAGCTCCGGGACGCCGGGCGGGAGTACGCGACGCGGACGTACCGGTACGAGGACACCGCCCGCGGGAAGGCGATGAAGGTCGAGGGGTTCGTCAAGGTGCTGATCGACCCCGACGGGACGATCCTCGGCTGTCACGTCGTCGGCCCGGAGGCGTCGAACCTGATCGAGGAGGTCGTCGTCGCGATGAACGCGGGCACCGGGACGGTGTGGGACATCCGCGAGTCGGTCCACGTCCACCCCGCGCTCTCGGAGGTCGTCGACCGGGCGTTCGCCGGGCAGTTCACCCACCGTGGCGGGGCGGACGACCACGACGGTCAGCATCACCACCACGGTCACCACGAGCACGATCACGACCACGAATGATCGGTCGAGGCGCCGGGGCGTCGCCCCTCGAGTGCCACAAACGATATACAGACCGTTCCCGTTGACGTGACCGATGGCGACGAACTCGGAGACGGCGTCGCGACGGGCGAAGCTCGGACTGGCCGGGCTGGCGAGTCTCTGCTGTCTCGGCCCCGGAGCGACCGCGGTCTCGGGCGGCGCCCTCGCGTACGGGCTGGCCGCCGGCGGCGCCCAGCTGCTCGTCACCGCGCTCGCGCTGGGCGTCATCGGACTCGTCGTTCGGCGTCGGAACTGTTCGACCTGTAGCGACTAGCGATGCTGTCGCGCAAACTCGAGATCTCTCGAGCGGCGCGAATCGACTCCGAGTTCGGCGACGCCCGCGTCCGCAGCGTCGAGGGACGACCGGCTGTGGCTCTCGTCGTGGGCGAACGAGAGGCGGTAGCGTTTGTAGGGGTTCGGCGAAAGACCGTCCGCGCCAGCGCATCCCCGCCGCGAACGCACGGAACCCTCCACCTCGAGGACGGCCACCTCGGTTCGCGCCTCGCCGCGGTCCGAACTCCACGCTACCGTCCCAGCACGGTCGAGTTCACTCGCACACGAGGACGTCGTTTTCGATCGGTTCGACGGCGCCGATCCGACCGTCCGGATCCACTTCGGCGAGGTCCCGAACGGCGACGATCGGCCCGTCGTACTCCCGTGCGATCAGTTCCATCTCTCGCTCGATCTCCGTCTCGTCGGTCTGACTGAGGTGGGAGAGCACGAGCGTCCCGACGTCGGCGGCGCTCGCGCTCGCGCCGATATCCGTCGCGTAGGCGTGCAGATCCGTCTTTGGTTCGTCGGGATCGACGTGGGCGTCCACGATGCGGTTGTGGACGAGCACGTCCGTCCCGTCCGCGAGCCGCCGGAGGTTGTCGGTCTCGAGGGACGTGTCGCCGCTGAACGTGATCGACCGTCCTCGACAGGTGAATCGGTAGGCGAGCGCCGGAATCGCCCCGTGTGTCTGGGGGATCGCCTCGACGGTGACGCCCTCGTCGCGCACGCAGGCGATTTCGTCGTCCTCGCCGACCGTCGCGTCGATCTCGGTCGGCTCGACCTCCAGCTCGCCGTCGGTGTAGCGCTCGACGAACGGCTCGAGGTAGTTGTACGCGCCCGTTTCGGGATCGAACAGCCGCGAGAGGAAGGTCTCGGTTCCGGGAAGGTCGTCGGTTCCGGTCGGACCGTAGATCGGGAGGGAGCGGTCGCGACCCTGCTGGTAGCTGGCCTTGACGACCGCCGGGAGAGCCGCGGTGTGGTCGATGTGGAGGTGTCCGAGGAAGACCCCGTCGAGGGCGGTGAGATCGACGCCGGCCTCGCCGAGTCGCGCCCCGACGCCGCCGCCGGCGTCGAGCAGAAACGTCGGCTCGCCGTCGACGTGAACGACGTGGCCGGCGTTCGCGCGGCCGTTCTGGAACGAGGACGCCCCGGAGCCGAGGACGGTGACCGAAATCCCGTCCGATCGACTCCGATCCGACGAGGTCGAACGTTCCGCGGTCGACGACTCCGTGCCGCTCGCTACTCCCGCGATCGCGCCGGTTCCGGACGCGATCCCGGTCAGCTTCACGACCGTTCGGCGTTCCAGATTCATCGGGTCGACGTCCAACCCGCCGTTCAATAAAAACGCGAGTCGATATTCTATATCAGAAAACGAATTAGTCACTTCACTGACCGGAAGACGGGTCGATACGAGTGAAACGAGCGGACTCGGACGAGCGAGCGGTCGTCGACTTCGTCCCCTCGGGTCGGCCGAAATCCGATCCCGTCATCCGTCCGTTCCCGGCGCGATTGCACACCGCTCAGGGTGTCCCGCCCGTCCCAGAAAGAACACCAGGAGGACGAGCCCGCCGAGCTGTAGCAACGTCCCGTCGTAGGGCAGCAGCGTCAGCGCGCCAGCGAATCCCAGAAAGCCGAGCAGCCCGGCGCCACAGCTCGCACAGCCAGACGCGAGGAGACCGGGAACCACGCCGGAGATGTCGGTCAGGCTTGAGAGCCCGACCAGGCGGAGCTGCGCGGCGGCGTTGACGACCGCGACACCCGTCAACAGGGCGTAGAGGCCGATGATCGCGAGTCCCGAGAGGCCGTCGGTACGGTAGATCGTCTCGGTCAGCGAGACGAGGACGTCGTCGAACCAGTGGAGCCCGTCGCCGAGCATCTGCAGCGTGAACTCGGGCATCGTGCTGCCGACGAGCAGGACGTACGTGGCGAACCCGACGAGGACCAGCCCGGCAGTTCCCGGCCAGCTCTCGAAGGGGTAGGTCATCGATTCGGTGAGATTTCGGGCGAAGCCGGCGACACGGCTGCGCGGGCTCACCGCTCGCTCACTCCGTTTCCGGCTCGGACGGCCGTGGAGACTCGCCCCGGGATCGCCGATCGGATCTCGCTCGAGTGCACGGACGAACCGACGGGCGCCGTCGGCAAATCACCGACCCCGTTTTACAGGCTCAGTAAATCGGCGGATCCGTTACGGCCCGACGGTTCGAACGTCGGCCGTACCGAATGAGTCTCGACCAGCCGTCCCGTCGCGCCCTACTGGCCGGTACCGTCGTCGCTGCCGGCGGCGGCGGGGCCTACTTACCTCGCGCGCGACGACGGAAACGACGACGAGCACGACCGTTCGTTGACCCTCCACGCGAGCGACGAGACGACGTCGTTCGGCATCGACCTGACCGGGAAACCGATCGTTGGATCGCCGGACGCGGCGCTGGATATCTACTACTGGACCGACTTCCAGTGTCCGTTCTGCGCGGAGTTCGAACGAGAGACGTTTCCCGAACTCGTCAGGGACCACGTCGAACCCGGGCGGGTTCGAATCGTCTGTATCCCGCTGCCGTACTTCGGCTCGGATTCGATGACCGCCGCGGTCGCCTCGCGGTGCGCGTGGGCACAGGTCCGCGACGACGACTCGTCGGCCTACTGGAACTGGCACGCGGCGGTCTTCGACGAACAGGGCGAGAAGGAGTCAGAGTGGGCCGACGCCGACGCACTCCTCGAGTACACGCGCTCGGTCGATTCCGTCGACGCGGACGACCTCGAGACCTGTCTCGAGGAGCGAGGCGACGAGTTCGAGTCCTCGGTCGAGGGCGACGCCGAGCAGGCTCGCTCGTTCGGAATCTCGGGTACGCCGACGTTCGCCGTCTTCGATCCCGATACCGAGAGAGCCGGAACGCTCGTCGGAGCCCAACCGCCCGAGCGCTTCGACGAAGCCATCGAGCGAATCCAATCGACGGAAGAACGATAGTCCCTTGCGGCTAGCGGTACCGTCTCGTATCGAGCCCGCTCTCTCGCATCCAAAAGACCTTGTACTACTGGTTCTATTTCGTGAATGAATGGAACGGAGACAGGTACTCGCCGGAGCGGGAACGGTCGGGCTCGCGAGCCTCGCGGGCTGTCTCGGGACCGTCGGGCTGGACAGCCACGAGGCCACGCCCGCCGGGATCGATCCAGCGGTCCGCGAGGAGGCCGGCTACGAACGAACCGCCGTCGACGAGCTCCGCCTCGAGGAGACGGTCAGCGCCTGGATCGTCTCCGAGGAGGTCGTCCTGATCAACGCGCTCACCGAGTACGAGAAGACGATCGACATGGGACTGCTCGGCGAGCACAAGGGCGCGGAGTTCGCCGTGCTCTCGAGCCCGCAGGTCGGGGTGCTCGGCCGGGAGTTCAACCCGCTCGCTGAGCGATCGACGAGCGGGCTCGTCGACCTCGTCGCGAGCGTCCACGGCGGGCTCGGCGACGTCGAACACGAGGCCGACGAGGAGCTGCCCGTTCTCGGGCAGTCGACGACGGTGTCGACGTTCGCCGGCGAGGCGACCTTCAGCGGACGAACCGTCGACGTCGAGGTCCTGGTCAGCGAGACGGTCGACGCCGGCGACGACCTGGTCGCGACGCTGGGTGTCTATCCGACCGCCTTCGAGGACGAGGGTGCGAACGTCCGCTCGCTCATGGAGGGCGTCCGCGAGGAGCTACCCGACTGACTCAGCGCCCGGCGCCCGTCGGGGCGTCCGGAAGCTCGTACTTTTCGCTGTCGATCCCCAGTTCCTCGAGGGCCGCCTCGAGGTGCCGTTCCTCGGCGAAGTCGGCGCCGTCCGCGACGCGCAGGCGCTGGGCGGTCGCCAGCACCTCGCCGCGGCGGTCGTCCGGGATATCGAACTTGTCGGTGGCGAGCTCGATCGTCAGTCCGTTGTGATCGCGGGTGTACAGCGAGTGGAAGATACCGCGATCGAACTCGTTGTAGCCCCGACCCGCGTCCTCGAGGGCCTCCCTGGTCTCGACGAACCGCTCGGGTTCGACCGAGAAGGAGAGGTGGTGGACCGAGCCGACCTGGTGGCGGAGCGGCTGTTCGCTGGACTGTCGGTCGTCGTTCACGAAGAAGGTGAGGATCCGCCCGTCGCCCGTATCGAAGAAGAGGTGTGTTGACTCCGGGTCGTCGAGATTGGGCTGTCTGAGCACCAGCGGCATCCCCAGCAGGTCGCGGTAGAACTCGATCGTGTCGTCCTCGTTGCTGCCGATGAGGGTAATGTGGTCGGTGCCGGCGAGTCGGATCGGGCTGTCGGGTCGGTCGGCCGTGATCTCGGGATCGTCCGTCATCACCGTCCGGTAGGGGCTCCGTGACGTAAACGGTTCCCACGCTCGAGGCAACGATCCGGCCGACGAGCGATCGAACGACCCGGGGTCGCCGTCTCCGGGGCCCGAACGATTATGAGCGGGGTCGGGTACGTATACGCCATGCAAACGGCAGTCATCGTCGACGCGGTACGGACCCCCTTCGGCAAGCGAGACGGGTCGTTCCGGGACACCCACCCACAGGACCTCGCGGCTGCGCCCCTCGAGGCTCTCGAGGAGCGCAACGGGTTCGACCCGGAGACGATCGAGGACGTGATCTACGGCTGCGTCACCCCGGTCGACGAGCAGGGGCTCAACATCGGCCGCATCGCGCCGATGGTCGCGGGCTGGGGCGACACCGTTCCGGGCGTCCAGCTCAACCGGATGTGCGGCTCGGGCCAGCAGGCGGTCAACTTCGCGGCGACGAACGTCATGGCGGGTCAGCACGGCGTGCTGGTCGCCGGCGGGGTCGAGCACATGACCCGCGTGCCGCTGGGGTCGGACGGCGTTGACGGCGTCGCCGGAGAGAGCGCCGTCACCGACACGTACTTCGAGCACTTCGAGGAGCTGACCCACCAGGGCGAGGGCGCCGAGCGCATCGCCGAGAACTACGGGTTCGCGCGTGAGGAGCTCGACGAACTCGCGGTCGACTCCCAGCGCCGCTGGGGCGAGGCCTGGGACGAGGGACGGTACGACGACCAGGTGGTTTCCGTGGAGACGGAACTCGAGGGCGAGGAAAGCGAGTCGCAGCGCGACTCGAACGATCGAGCGGGGAGCGAAGCGACCCGCGAGACGGTCGTCGTCGACCGGGACGAACACCCCCGCCCCGAGACCGACCGCGAGACCCTTGCCGAGCTCCCGCTGTCCTTCCGCGAGGAGGGCGCGGGCGTCCACCACCCGGGCAACTCCTCGGGGATCGTCGACGGCGCCTCGGCGCTGCTGATCGCGAGCGAGGAGGAAGCCGCGGCCCGCGGCTGGGAGCCGATGGCCCGGATTCGACAGACGGAGGTCGTCGGCGTCGATCCCGTGACGATGCTGACGGGACCGATCCCGGCGACCGAGCGCGTCCTCGAGCAGTCCGAGTACGAACTCTCCGATATCGACCTCTTCGAGGTCAACGAGGCGTTCGCATCGGTCGTTGCGGCCTGGCTCGAGGAGACGGGCGCCCCCTGGGAGCGAACCAACGTCAACGGCGGCGCGATCGCCCACGGCCACCCGCTGGGGGCGACGGGTGCGGCCCTGGTGACGAAGCTGGTCCACGAACTCGAGCGGACCGGGCAGGACGTCGGGCTCTCGACGATGTGTATCGGCTTCGGCCAGGGGATCGCGACGATCGTCGAGCGGGCGTAGGGCGAGCCCGGGGCGACGACCGCGCTCGAGGTCACTGTAAAGTATCGCTACCGAGACTCCTCCGGTATGCGACTCGACGGCGTTCGAATCCTCGATCTCTCGAGGCTGTTGCCCGGACCGTACGCGACCCAGCTGCTGGCGGACTCGGGCGCGGAGGTAGTGAAAGTCGAAGACACCGGAGCGGGCGACTACGCCCGATCGATGGAACCGATTACCGACCGCGGCACCGGAGCGATCTTCGAGATGGTCAATCGGGGCAAGCGAAGCGTCGCCATCGACCTCAAAAGCGAGGACGGGCGGGCGGCGTTCTACCGGCTCGTCGCCGAGAGCGACGTCGTCCTCGAGAGCTTCCGTCCGGGCGTCGTCGAGCGACTGGGCGTCGACTACGAGACGCTGGCCGAGCACAACGAGGAGCTGATCTACTGCTCGCTCACGGGGTACGGTCAGGACGGCCCGTGGGCCGATCGGGCGGGCCACGACCTCAACTACGTCGCGATCGCGGGACTGCTCGACATGACCAGAGAGTCCCCCGACGCGACGCCTCAGACCCCCGGCTACCCGATCGGCGACATGGCCGGCGGGCTCTTCGCGGCGTTCGCGATCGTCGAGGCCGTTCTCGCGCGCGAACTCGGCAACGCAGAGGGCGAGTACGTCGATATCGCGCTGGCCGACGTCGTCGCCTCCTTCTCGCAGGCGGTCGCCTACCAGGCGCTCACCGGGGACCCCGCCGAGCCCAGACCGGGCGAGACGCCGCTGACGGGCGGGCTGCCGTGGTACGACAGCTACGAGACGGCCGACGGGAACTGGGTGACCCTGGCCGCCCTCGAGCCGAAGTTCTGGCGGGCGTTCTGCGAGGCCGTCGGCCGGGCGGACCTCGTCGCGGAGCACGGCTCGGACGACCCCGACGCGCGGGCGGCCCTGCGGGTCGAACTCGAGGAACTGTTCCGCCAGCGAACGCGCGACGAGTGGGAGGACGCACTCGAGGGCGCCGACGCCGCGTTTGCGGGCGTATACGCGCCCGGCGAACTCGGCGAGCACCCGCAGTTTCGGGCCCGCGATCTCGTCGAGCGTCCCGAGGACGCACCGCCGAGGATCGGGTTTCCGGCCCGTCACCGCGAGACGCCGACGGAAACGAGCGAGGCCGTCCCCGAACAGGGCGAACACACGCGGCGGTACCTCGCCGAGATCGGGTACGACGAGGCGGCGATCGAGCGACTGCTCGAGTCGGGCGCCGTCCGCTGACCGCGCTGTGGGTACCTACTCGAACAGATCGCCGTGTCGGTTCGCCAGGTCCGTGTACGCGCCCGAGGAGAACTCCTCGAAGATCGCCTCGGGGTCGATCCCGGTCTCCGCCAGCGGCGTGACCTCGGCGGGGACGCCGCGGACGAACGACTCCGGCGGGATCGCGTACTCGTCGGGCACGACGGTCCCCGCGGCGACGATGCTGCCGGCCCCGACCGTCGCGCCGGTGTTGAGCGTGGCGTTGAACCCGACCAGCGCGCCCGTCTCGACGACCGCCTCGTTGAGGACGGCGCCGTGTCCGACCATCACCCGGTCCTCGAGGGTCGCCGCGTGCAGCGTGGCGTTGTCGCCGACGTGGGTCCCCCGACCGACGCGGACGGGACCGACGTCGCCCCGCAGGACGACCCCGGGCCAGACGCTCGCCTCGGCCGCGACCGCGACGTCGCCGACGAGGACGGCGTCTCCGCTCACGCGGGCCTCGGCGTCGATCGACGGGCTGGCGCCCTCGAACTCGTAGGTTCGGCTGTCGACCATACCGAGAGGATCCACGACAGGGCGTATAACCGTTCGTCAGGCGATCCGTGACGGTCACCGCTCCCGACGGGTCCGGCTCGCGGCCGACGGTATTTCCGGCTCCGACCCCTGGCTTCGGGTATGCTCGTCCTCGGCGACGCCCACGCCTCGGATCCGGACCGACGGGAGATGCTTCTCGAGCACTACCGACGGCTCGAGCCCGACGCCGTCCTCCAGGTCGGCGACCTCGAGCGCTACGAGTTGCCGGCACCGACGTGGTTTATCGCGGGCAACAACGAGGACTTCGAGACGATCGAGGCCCTGCGGGAGGGGAAGACGGCGGGAACCCGGAACGTCCACCTCCTGGCGAGTTCGGCGGCGACCGTCGAGGGCATCCGCGTGGCGGGGCTGTCGGGCAACTACGCGCCGACGAAGTACGACCTGCCACGGTCCGAGCTCTCCGGAGAACGGCGCCGACACTTCACTCACGAGGACGTCGAGCGGGCGGCCGAGCTCTCGGACGTCAACGTCCTGCTCCTCCACGAGGCGCCGACGGGACTGCTGTCGTACGGCTACGACCCCGGCTGCGAGCGCGTCAACGAGCTGCTCGAGGCGCTCTCGCCGGAACTCTGTCTAGTTGGCCACCACCACCGCCACCGCGAGGTCGAGCTCGAGGGGGCCCGGGTCGTGAGCCTCGCGCCGGCCTGGGAGCGCTACTACGAACTCGAGCCCGAGACGCTGGCCCTCGAGAGCCGCGGGATCGACGCGGGCGAGTGAGGGCGAAGCGCCGTCACCGTCGAGGCGCGACGCGCTGGCGCATGAAGTTTCGGATCCGCGCGGTGTACGTCTCCGGACGGTGGAGGTTGCAGATGTGGCCGACACCCTCGAGCACCTCGATGCGCGCGTCCTGCGCGGCGGCCGCGTGGGCGCGCTCGCCCCGACGCATGATCTTGTCGTTCTCGCCGTTGATGATCAGCGTCGGTCCCGGGTACGTCGAGAGCTTCTCCCGGAAGTCCACGCCCGCGACGTCCGGTCCCGCGTCGCCGAACTGCTTCGGGTAAAAGCCCGCCTCGATGATCGCCCGCTCGACGTCCGGCTCCAGGTCGCGGTTGCGGACCCACCGCGTCGCCAGCCGTTCGACGGCGCGTTTCCCGACGTCGGGACGGGTGAGCAGGCGGGCGAGCGCGCCGTTGGCCCGCGTCGCCAGCTCCATGCCGCGGACGGGGTTCGCGCTAGATCCCGTGAGCACGAGTCCGTCGACCGCCTCCGGGTGGCGGGAGGCGTACTCGGTCGCCACGTAGCCCCCCAGCGAGAGCCCGACCAGCACCGCGCTGCCGTCGGTCGCGGTCTCGATCGTCTCCGCGAGGCGGTCGATCGCCGGCTCCATCCGGAAGCTCTCGTCGGCGTAGACCCCGTGACCGGGGAGGTCGAACGCGGCGACCCGAAACTCGTCGGCCAGTACCCGCCGCTGGGGGAGCCACATCGTCCGGGTGAACATCGCGCCGTGGACGAACACGATCGCCTGCGCGTCAGTCGGTCCGTCGACGTCGATACGGTCTCGATCGCGGCCGTCGCCGAGTATCGGCATAGCCGTCGTAGGACGGACCGCAACTTAGTTCGCAGCCCGGCAACGGCGCTCGAACGCCACCGAGACGATCGAGTGGACGGCGCTTCCGATCGGTGAACCCTCGAGCGCTATATCGAATCGGGGCCGAGACGTCCATACGTTCGAGATACCCTACCGGGATCAGGAATCGCTCGAGCGAATCCGGGAGACACTCGTCACAGGCGGATGACGATGGACGACTCTCGGGCGTGTGGGGCGACGCCGGCGAGGTCGATCCCGTCACACGTTTCCTCGGAACCGCGATCGCCCGGGCGGAGTCCGGAGACGGACGGGTTCGTCCTCCGCGGACGCCCGAGCAAAACGACGGCGACACGCCCACGTTGAGGGCGTCCCTGTCGACGGGTACTGGTCGGTCACCGTCTACAACAGCGACTGGTGCCTCGAGGACACCGAGTACGACGCGTACTCGACCGACGACGTACCATAGAGCGGGGCGAGGGCCGTTTCGACGCCCTCCGTGAGCGGGGACAGACGGCGACGGTATCGACGGTCGAGAAAAGTACGTGGTACCTGCGACGGTCGGTTTTCGTGGGACGGCTCGAGCGAATTCGGCGTCGGCTCTTACTCGGTCGCGGCCGTGGCGCCGTCGGTTCCGGACGCCGCCCCGCCCGTGGGACGGACGAACTCGCGCTCGAGGTGGATTCGGGTGGCGCTGATCTCGTCGACGTCGCCCTCCTCGAGGACGAAGGCGTCGCCGACCTCCGCGCGGCCGAGTCGAACCAGCAGCTGGTCCAGCGCGTCCGGGCGCGGTTCGACGCGGGCTCGATCACCGCCGACCTCGGCGACGGTGCCGATCACCTTGCCGTCGGCGCGCTCGACGAGCTTCCCCAGCTCGTCGTCGGTGAACGTTCCCTCCGTGACGCTGCCGGCGCCTCCGGCGAGGGCGTCGTCGGAGACGGCGCCGTCGGCTAATTCCGCGTCTGCCGTTCCGGACGAGGCGGTCGGTTCCTCGGCCTCGGCGGTGTCGGCCCGGGAGGCGGTCGTCCGGTCGTCCTGGGAGGTGGCCGCGGCCATCCGGTCCTCGCGGGTATCGGAGGCGGTCGCTCGGCCGTCCGCGGGAGCCGCCGCGGCGACGCCGTCAGTTCCGAGCCGCTCGCTCCACGTCGAGGAGACGACGGGCGCGACGGCGAAAAACACCATCGCGAGCATGAACACTGCAAGCATGGCGGTCGCGACGATCGTGACGCCGTACGTGGGATCGAACGGGACGATACTCGCTGCGATGCCACCGGTAGTGACGAGACTCATTGACGTTAGTCCGGGTATTTCGCTCCGGCTCCTATGAGGATTTCTCTTCGCGGTCGGGACCGATCACTCGATCGGGAACCGAAGGATCGCGCCGATCCCATCGAAGGCGTCGGCGAAGCGGTCGCCGTCCGGAAAGTCGTCGGGGACGAGCAGCGTCTCGCCGCCCTGCTCTTCGGTGCGTTCGCCAAGCTCCTGGAGGGTCGTCCCCTCGAGGGTCGTCGAGAGCAACAGCGTGTCGACGGCCTCGTACTCGAGGGCCTCCGCGATGTCGCGTTCCCCGTAGGCGACCTCGTCGGAGCCGACGTCCGCGAGGAACTCGTCGAGTGCTTCCCGGACCGCCTCGCGGTCGCGCTCCTCGATCGCCTCCTGACCCTTCCCGGCGAGCTGCTCGAGGCCCTGTGCGGTGGCGTACTCGACGGCGAACTCGCCGGCAATGAGATCCTCGAGCTCGTGGTCGAGGTCGGCCTCCTCCCGAAACTGTTCGACGGTCACCGTGGTACCGCCGAGCAGCAGGCCGTCGATCGCGTCGTCCTCGAGGAACGTGACGGCGGCCCGGTCGGCGACGTCGTCGAAGAACTCGCGTTTCTGGCATTCGCGGTCGCGCTCGAAGCGCTCGGCCGACTGGCCGCCCGCGCTGGACTTGTCGGGGACGTCGCTGTCGAAGACGTCGATCTCCTCGACGCCCTCGTCGTCGAGCCGGCCCAGCGCCGCGCCGCCTCGCTCGACGACGAGCAGCCCGTAGGTCGCAGAGGGCTCGGTGACGGCCTCGAGCGGAGAGAGGTCGAACTCGTTGCCGTGCTCGTAGATCGACTCCTCGATCGCGACGGGGAGGTCGTCGAACGTCGCGGTTACGAGGTCGCCGTCGGGGACGCCGGCGTAGACGGCGAGTCCGTTCTCGGGCACCGCCTCGTAGTCGTTCAGTCGATCCCTGATCGCCTCGAGGGCGTCGACCAGCGGCTGTGAGAGCGACTGCTCGTTGAGCTGGGTCGCCTCGGCGTAGTCGGCCTCGACGGGCTGGCGGGCCTCGCCGATCGATTCGTCCGGGGGAACCGCCAGGGAGACCAGGACGTCGCGGTCGGCGGCGGCGTTCGAGAGTCGATCGAGTCGTTCGTGGAGGTCGTAGTTCGAGAGTGACATAGGCACGACGGTCGATCCGAAGCGTCGCGGCGTGTCGGCCCCGAATCGGAACTACTTCACCCTACGCGGGGCGGGCGATTAGGAATCGGGCCGGCGCTCTCAAGCACGCTCGCTCAGTCGGACCGGGAGGGACGGGAATCGCTTTGCACCGACGGTCGATCGGTCGATTCCGCGGCGTTCGACCCCGATCGCTCGAGGGGAAGCCACGCGCGCAGCCGCGGGCGGACGGCGATCGATTCGCTGCCGAGCACCGCAAAGCCCGCGAAGATCGTCAGGAAGCCGACGACCGCGAGCGGGGCGATCCGTTCGCCGAGGATCGCCCACCCGCCCAGCGTCGAGACGACGGGGACGACGTAGAAGACCAGGTTCGCCTCGATCGCACCCGTCTCGTCGAGCAGGGCGAAGTACGCGAGGTAGGCGAACACGCCGGCGAAGACGCTGACGTACCCGAGCGCGGCGACCGCGCCGGGAGCCCAGGTGATCGCGGACGCCGACTCGCCGGAAGCCAGCGACAGCGTGTGGGACAACCCCGCGGCGAGGGGCAGTCCCCAGGCGATCCGGACCGGACTCGAGAGGGTCGCGTCGACCCGCCGGATGAGGACGGCCCCGAGGGCGGCGCTCGAGGCGCCGGCGAACAGGATCGCGTACCCGAGGGCGTCGCCCCCGACCAGCAACTCGGGATCCGGACCGACGACGAGCGCGACACCGACCAGCCCCAGTCCCAGCCCGGTCGCGCCGCGTCTCGAGATGCGCTCGCTCGAGAGCAAGACGGCGGCGAACACCGGCGTCAGGATGGGGTTGAGGCTGAAGACGATCGCGCCGACGGCGCTGGTCGCGTACTGCTGGCCGACGAACAGCAGCGAGTTCGCCAGCCCGATCACCAGCCCCCCGGTCGCGAGGACGCCGATGACGTCGCCGGCGGTCGTCGGAGTCAGCTCCGCCCGCGAGAACCGCAGCGTCGCGTACGCGACCATGACGACGGCCGCGACGTCGAACCGCAGCGCCACGAACAGCAGGGGCGGGAAGTACTCGAGGCCGGCCTTCGCGGCGACGAACGTGCCACCGAAGAAGAGGCTCGCGAGCGCGAACAGCGCGACCGTTCGGCGATCGATCACCGATCGAACACCTCGGTCGATTCGTCCGTAGAGAGTTGAAATTCCGGAAGCATCGTCGTACTACTCCGTAGGGGTCGCGGGGATATAGTTTCGTTCGTAAAAAATTTCATAGTAAGAAAGGTGCGGCGGGGGCGACCGAGTTTCGCACTACGAAACTGTTTCACGGTACGAAAGCGATTTCCGACGGGACCGACGAGACGGAGTATGGAATCGGCACTCGAGGAGATCGAGTTCCTCGCGCTCTCGGAGAACCGCGTCGACGCGCTGGCGTTGCTCGCCGAGGGGCGGCGCACCCGCAGCGAGCTGGCCGAGGCGACGGGTGCCTCGCAGGCGACGCTCGGGCGCATCCTCCGGGACTTCGAGGAACGGTCCTGGATCGGACGCGACGGGGACGCTTACGTGGCGACCGCGACTGGCCGACTCGTCGCGGCGGGGATGACCGAGCTCCGGGAGATCCTCGAGACGGAGCTGCGGCTCCGGGAGGTCGTCGACTACCTTCCGACCCACGCGATGGACGTCGACCTGCGGCGGCTGGCCGACGCGACGATCACCCAACCCACCCAGATGCGGCCGAACGCGCCGCTGTCACGCCTGCTCGAGTTGCTGCGCGAGGGCGAGGAGGTTCGGACGTTCTCCCACGCGTTCAACGAACAGACGCTGACCGTCGTCGAGGACCGAACGGCCGCGGGCGAACAGCGGTTCGAAGGGGTCTTCTCCCGGCGCGCGATCGACGCTCTCGCCGGCGAGTCGGCGCTTCGCGATCGATTGCGATCGCTCGTCGCGTCCGATCAAGCCGAGCTCAGGGTCCGGGACGAGGGCGTTCCGATCGCGGTCATGATCGTCGACGACGTCGTGTGCCTGCTGCTTCGGGACGACAGCGGCGTGCTCAGGGCGGCGATCGACACCGACGACCCGGCCGTGCGCTCGTGGGCCCGGGACACCTACGAGGACTACTGGCAGGCGGCCGACCCGCTCGAGGTCGACGCGTTCGCCTCCGAGTCCTAACCGTCGCCAGCGGGGCCCGCGGGACCGATCGCCTCAGTCGGCTCCGTCGTCCTTCCACTCGCCGGCCTTCTCGTCCTCCCGGAACTCGCCTTTCGCCTTGCGCTCGCGGGGCCACAGCGTGACCGCGACGACTGCGACGTAGAACGCGCCGACGACCGCGAGCACGACGGCGCCGGACAGGGCGCCGACGCTCGCGGCCTCGAGAGGCGACTCGCTCGCGGCGAACGCGGTGATCCGGAAGAGCCAGGCGAGCAACAGGACGACCAGCAACGCGAAGTAGATGCGCCGAAGGCGGTTCGCCACCGCCTCGCCGAGCGTGATCTTCATCGTCGGCGTTCGGTAGTCCTCGCCCAGCTCGGTCCGCCAGTTCGGTCGCTCGGCCGATCCCGACGGATCGAGCGCCTCCGCGAGCAAGTTCTCCTGGATCAACCGCACGCGCGATCGGTAGACGTCGTAGTCGCGGTACCGCCGGGACTCGATCAACAGGAACAGTCCGACGGCCAGCACGCCGACGAGGACGATGTAGTGAGGGTTGTCCGGACTCGAGAACGCCCACGTGAGGATGGCCGCCATCACCGTTACCGCCCAGGAGGTCGTCTGGTCGAGCCGTCCGCGCCAGGTCGTCTCCCGGTCGAGCTCGCCCCGGTAGGTGTCGCCGAGGATCGACGTCATATCGGTCACGTCGCCTTCGATCTCCGCGCCGATATCCGGGGACGACCCCTCCGTGCGTTCGCTCATGGGACGTGATATCGTTCGACGCCGAGGACGAAGTAGTTCGCTCCGCTTCGCGGACACTCGAGGATTCAGTCGTCGCTCGGACCTGGTCGGGTGATGGACTCGAGGGCCGCCTCGTCGAACAGCGGACTCTGCTCGCCGGGGACGGCGGTGTTGAGCGCGAGCGCGGAAAGCGCCGTCAGGATGACGGGTTCGCCGAAGAACGTCCGTGCGGCCGGGGGAAGGCCCTGGATCGCCTCCGGCGTCGTCGCGATGCCGAGCCCGAGTCCGAGCGAGACGGCGACGATCACCATGTTCCGGCGATCGAACTCGGTGTGCAGGACGATCAGCCGAACCCCGCTGGCGGCGACCATTCCGACCATCAGCAGCACCGCGCCGCCGAAGACGGCGCTCGGAATCGTCGTGACGACGGCGCCGATCTTCGGGCTCAGTCCCAGCAGGGCGAGGATACCCCCGCTGACGGCGACGACGTGGCGGCTCATCACGCCCGTGAAGCTGACGATTCCGACGTTCTGGGAGAACGTCGTGACGGGAAAGACCGCGAAGATCGAGCCCAGCGAGCTCACGACCCCGTCGGTGAGGAGGGCGCCGCGGACCTCCTCCCCGTCGGGTGAGCGACCCTCGACGGCCGTCACGCCGGACATGTCGCCGACGGTCTCCATCGCCGAGACCAGAAAGAGGAAGGCGAAGGTGACGATCGCGATCGGCTCGAACTCGAAGCCGTACCGGGTCGGCGAGGGGACGGCGATCCAGGACGCCTCGGCGATCGGCGAGAAGTCGACCATCCCGAGGGGGACGGCGACGGCGTAGCCGACGACGATCGCCGCGAGAATCGAGAGCAAGCGGGCGACGCCGCGGGTAAAGAGGTTGAGTACGACCGCAATCGCGAGCACGAGCGCGGCCAGCCCGACGTTGTGTGCGGCGCCGAAATCCGCGGCGCCGGCACCGCCCGCGGCGTACTCCGTTCCCGTCGGGATCAGGTAGAGGCCGATGATGACGACGACCAGTCCGGTGACGAGCGGCGGGAAGAAGGGTTTGACGCGGTCGAACTGCCAGCCGATGGCGCCCTCGACGACGAACCCGCTGACGAGGATGGCACCGAAGACCGCGGCCAGCCCGAATTCGGCGCCGACCGTCGTGATCGCCCCGACGAACGTGAAGCTGGTTCCCATCACGAGCGGGAGCTTCGCGCCGACGGGACCGATCGTGTACGCCTGGATCACCGTCGCCAGCCCCGAAAAGAGCAGGATCATCTGGACGATGTAGGCCGTATCCCCCGGCGCGAGTCCGACGCCGTCGGCGACGATGTACGCCACCGCGGTCGCCGGGACGATCATCACCGCGACGTGCTGGAGCCCGAGCAGGATCGACTTCGGCCACGGCGGTCGATCGTCGAGGCCGTACTCGAGGTCCAGCTCCCCGTCCCGTTCGGTCGACATCTGTGGCCGCCAGGTTGCGAACCGCCGTACAAAAGCGTTCGCAATCGCGATCAGATCAGGTCGAGTATCGCCGTTATCTATCCACTATCGTGGACAGAGTCGGGGATCGCGCCCGCGTCGATCGACTCCGGCACGTCGTGGACGATCACCTCGCCGTCCTCGACGGTGATGTCGAGGAGGCTGGTCGCCTCGTAGGGGGTGTCGTCGAGCGCGGAGTCGCCGACCTTGCGCATCACGACGACGACGTCGACGATCTCGGCGCCGATCTCGTCGAGGGACTCACAGATCGCGGCCAGGGTTCCGCCCGTCGAGAGCATATCGTCGAGGACCACCACGCGGTCGCCCTCGTCGACGTCGTTGATGTACATCTCCGACTCGGAGTAGCCCGTCTCCTGGTGGAGCGACACCTCCCCCTCGAGCCCGTAGGGGCGCTTGCGGATCACCACGAGCGGGATGTCGGTCTGTAAGGAGACTGCGGTCGCGAGGTGGATGCCCATCGCCTCGGGGGCGACGATCTTGTCGACCTCGAGGTCGGCGGTTCGCATGACTTCGACGACGACCTCCCGCAACAGCGCGGGCTCGAGTTGCGGGACGCCGTTGCTGATCGGGTGGACGAGGTACTCGTAGCCGTCCTTGTCGATGATCGGCGCGTCGTCGAGCGAGGCGAGCAGGCGCTCCATGGCGTGGGTTCGGCTGATCCGAGTAAAAGCGGTTCGTTCTCCGCGGACGACTCAGTCGTCCGCGCGACGCCGCGCGCCCAGGTCGTCGGCCGCCACCAGCGCGTCGCGGACCTCCTCGACGCTCGCGTCGAAGGCGTTGTGGATCGTCTCGCCCTCGGCGACGGCCGCCCGTGCGACCCGCTCGAGGTCGTCCTCGGAGGGGTCGTCGACACCGACCTCCTCGAGCGTGACGGGCAGCCCGAGCGCGATCGAAAACTCGATTACGTCGTCGACGATCGCGTCGTCCCGGCCCTCGAGGACGAGCTGGGCGATCGTTCCGACGTTGACTTTCTCGCCGTGGGTCGCGCCGTGGGCGGCCTCGAGTTGCGTGAGCCCGTTGTGGATCGAGTGGGCGGCGGCGATCCCGCCGTTTTCGAATCCCAGGCCGCTCAGGAGGGTGTTCGCCTCGGTCACCGCCTCGACACTCTCGGTGACGACCCCCCGCTCGACGGCTCGGACCGCCGAGCGGCCGTGCTCCCGCAGGAGGTCGTAACAGAGCCGCGAGATCGAGTGGGCGGCGTGGGTCGGCCCCTCGCCGAAGAAGTTCTCCCCGTCGGCGCGGCGAACCGCGTCGGCCTCGAACCAGGTCGCCATCGCGTCGGCGATCCCGGACCTGAAAAACCGCGCGGGGGCCCCGGCGACGATCGCGGTGTCGACCAACACCAGGTCGGGATGGGCCTCGTAGAACCAGTAGCGCTCGAACTCGCCCTCGTCCGAGTAGATCACCGACAGCGCTGACGTCGGCGCGTCGGTCGAGGCGATCGTCGGCAGCGAGACCATCGCCCCGCCGGCGTTCTCCCGGACGGCCTTGGCCGTATCGAGGGCCTTCCCGCCGCCCGCGCCGACGATCGCGTCCGCACCGCCCTCGCGGGCGATCTCGGTGAGGCGGTCGATCTCGTCCTCGGAGGCCTCGCCGCCGAACTCCTCGAGGGTCGGCTCGACGTCGGCGTCCCGGAGACTCGCTTCGGCCCGATCGCCGACGATCTCGAGGACGTCCGCGTCGGCGAGCACCAGCGCCGACGCCGCGACTGGCTCGAGTCGATCGCCGAGCTGATCGAGCGCGTCGCGACCCTGAACGTACGCCGCCGGCGATTTGAACGATCGAATCATGGGAACCCCTCCCGCACCGGGGACGAAATAAGTGACTGCTTGCGTACCGCGCGATCCGTCGGGAGACGTCCCAGAGGCGCTCAGTCCGTCCGACGCGGGCGCTCGGCGGACGCGAGCGGTGCCCGTCCCGTTCGAATCCGGGGACGACGACCGACCGCTACTCGGGCGGGGTCGTCACGCGGAGTTCGGTATCGACCTCGTAGAGGTACCCGCGCTCGAGCAGCCGCTCGAGCGCGTGTTCGGCGTCCGCGCGCTCGAGTGCGAGCGCCTCGTCGGCGTGCAGGATCGCCACCGCCCGGTCGCGGGCGATCGACGGCGCTCCGTCGTCGTCGGTCGAATCGGCGATCCGAGTCGAGAGCACGGCGTACGCATCCGTGATCCAGTCCGGAAGCGGCGGACGGGGATCGTGGGCCAGGGACATCTATCAGCTCACCCGTATCTGTTCTCTTCGTGATAGTATTAGTTAACTGTATTCCCCGATGACACCAACGGAGAATCGACGTCACGCTGGACTCGCCGCGGCCGCCTACGGCCGTTGAGTGTCGATTTCGGCGTCCTCGTGCTCGCTCTCTCCGTGATCCTCGAGCGCTTGCTGGGACTCGAACGTCGCGTTACAGACCGGGCAGACGAACGAGTCCGACTCGTCGACGTTCTCCTCGTCCCGCGGATCCATTGGCATGTGGACACATCACAGTATCCGCGGTATTAATTGTGTGGGTTGCACGCGATGGGTGCGGCCACGAGCGACGAGCCGGCGCTGACGGTGCGCGCAGCGAGCTTTTCAGTGCGCCCGCGGTACGTGACGTGTGGTTCGACTCTCGACGATCGTCATCGCGATCGGAATCGCCAGAGGAGTACCCGTTCCGCCGCCACTGGGAATCGTGTCCGGCGTCCTGCTGACGCTGCTCGGCGTCGCCCTCAGGACCGTCACCGAGTACTGACTCGGGTGCAGCAGTCCCGGACGCGGCCTTCGGACGAGCCGCGGCGGTAGACCTTTGGGCGCTCGCGACGAGCATCGGTATGGCGATCGAGGCCTCGTTCAGCGCGACGAAAGGTGAGTTTCCGCTCGCCGAGGTGTTCTCGAAGTTCCCCGACGCTCAAATCGAGCTTGATCGGGTCGTGCCCACGAACGACGTGTTGATCCCGTACTTCTGGCTCGAGGGGGGCGACTCCGCAGAGCTCAGTCTAGAGGGGATCGACCACCCCGGGATCGACGACCTTCGCGTCGTCGACGACGTCGACGGGGAGCTGTTCGTCCGCATCGACTGGGACTTCGAGTACGAGAGCGTGCTGACCGCGATCCTCGAGACCGACGTCGCACTCGTCTCGGCGGTCGGTCGGGAGGGCGAGTGGACGTTCGAGGTCCGGGCCGAGGAACAGCGGGCGGTCTCGGCGTTTCAGTCGTACTGTACGGACCACGAGATCCCGATCGAACTCACGGAGCTGCACGCGCTCTCGCCGCTGCAGTCGGGCCAGGAGTACGATCTCACCGAGGCCCAGCGCGAGGCGCTGACGCTCGCGTACGCCCGCGGCTTCTACGACTCACCGCGGCGGGCCACCCAGGCGGCGGTCGCCGAGGACCTCGGGATCTCCCGGCAGGCGCTGGCCTCCCGACTCCAGCGGGGCACCAGACGCCTGATCGCGAGCACGCTGATCGGCACCTCCGAGTAGGCTTATAAATAGGTTACGTACGTAAAAGTCATCCTCACGTGCCGGCCGTCCAATGTTTCGAACGTGATCCAGCGTAATCGATCTACCGCAGCGTCGGGTCCCGGTTCGAGATCCCGGGACGGCGACGAACTCGAGGGGGGAGCGCTCGATCTCGTGCCGTCGGCGACCGCCGTCGACCGCCGCGCCGACGGGCGACGGTACGAACTCGAGTACGATCCGTCGGCGGACCCGCCGAGCCAGGCGGTCGTGGCCGCCGTCGCGGCGTTTACCGAAACCGACCCGGCGGCGCTCGAGCCGCTGCACGCGGCGGTCGACACGGACGCGCTCGACGCGCTGTTTCGTCCGCCGACCGACGCCGGCCGTCGCGTCGCCTTCCGGTACGGTGGGCTCGAGATCACCGTCGGGAGCCCGGGGACAGTGACGGTAACCGAGACGACCGTCGAAACCGATGGGTGACGAGGACGAGCTGCCGAGCGCCGGCGCCGACCGAGTGATCGAGCGGGGGGATTCATACGACCACGAGCGGTACGGCCAGGTTGAGATCACAGGGATCTGGAAGGGAATCGACGGCGTGGACACGACCCGCGAGGCCGACGAGAAGGACGTCTACATCGTCCGCTACGCGGCCGAAGAGGACGGCGAACGGGTCGACGAGCTCACCGATACGCTCGAGGAGTTTCTGGACGCGATCGAGTAAGGCGTTTCTCGCCCGCTCGAGGCCGATTCCGTGCGATGCCCGGGTAGTGATCGGAACGTACACCCCGCGTGCGACGATTCCGGCGAGGGCGAGACCCTGTCACGGGACGATCGAGAGCGTCCGCATCCACGCGAGAGAACACCCACGACCGAAATCGTGCTGGGGACGGCGACGCCCGTCCGCGAGACCGTCTCCGGTGTTCGCCGACGGTCGTCACCAGTCGGGACTGTCATACTCTGGACGAAGTTTTACGGACGTTCGCGACGGTGCATCCGTTACATGGCCGACCTCATCCAACGAACCGCAGAGGGCATCGACGATCTCTCGCGAGCGGTCTGGGACGACTCGAGTCAGTTCGAGAAGGCGATCGTCGCCGTCTTCCTCATCGTCACCGGGTTGGCGATCCCGGTCGTTCCGATCGTCATGGTGGCCCGGTACGTCGCCAACTGAGTTCGGCGGCGACCCGCTCGAGCGCTCGAGTTCTCCGTCGAAGCACCGTGTGAGCACGATCTCCTTCCAGCGGTCTTCGAGACGGGGCTCAGAAACGGAGAACGCTGACTCCGGCGCACTGATTCTCTTACCGTCGCGGCCACCAGCTGCCTCGAGTCGACGGTCATCTCACGTCAGGTCGCCACGATCAGGACGGTGGAGACGACGACGAGTGCGACGTGGAAGGCGGCGTGTGCGATCATCGCGGTCTCGAGGGACCGCCGCCAGAACAGCCAGCCGAGGACGATCCCGACGAGCGCGTTCAGCAGAACGGTGCGGACGATCAGCGGGGTCGTGAGCCCGATCGTCGAGGCGAGCGCGGGCAGGTGGCCGACGCCGAACGCGACGGCGCTCACCGCGATGGCGACCCACACGATCGTCCCGGACGGCGCCTCGGTCGCGTCGCCGACCCTGTTTCGTCCCCACCAGAGGGCGTACGCGAGGGGTGCCATGAACCCCCAGCGCAGGAGGAGCTCCTCGGTGATCCCGCCGTAGAGCAGTCGCATCGGAACCGACGCGACGAGCTCGCGCAGGGCTTCCGCGTCCGTCGGGGTGGCATCGGCGGGGAGTTGCGTGAACTGCGTGAACGCGACGTCGAGGACGGTGACGACGACGAACAGGCCCGCGCCCAGCGCCGCCGCGAGCGGAAGCGAGTCGCGCACCTCGCCCCAGTTCGGCGTCCCGCCGGCCGCCCACGCGAACGCGTGGGAGTCGAACTCGAGGCGCGGGGCCGTGACCGCGCCGAGGATGACGGCCACCGCCAGCAGGAGCGTCGAGTTCGCCGACGCGAGCGCCACCAGCGTCGGATACGAGACCGTCGACAGTTCGGGGAGTTCCCGCAGCGCCGGGACGGAGTAGACGGCCAGGGCGATCACACCGATCATCCCGAGTGCGAACTGCGCGATCGCACCGCGGGCGGAGAATTTTCGGTTTCGGGTATCGGTCATTGCGGAGAATTGATCTCACACCCGTCAAGAAGGTACTGATGGACACTGACTGTCGATCCGAGCGCGTCTCGCTTCCTCCGTCGGCACTCCGAGAGGATTGCTGTCTCTTAGTCTGGCGTTTCTGGTGCCGATCTGAGTGAACGGTGTCAGCTAGCAGGCTATTTCGAAAAGTCGGCGTGAGATTCGTAGCCAGCACTCGGATCACGAAAAATGAAGATTAGTCGGTAGTATCTGGGCTGATAGTAACAAGAGCAATCGATCGGGACCGTATTGAGCAGCCGTACCCCGTCAGGGAGTCTGGCTGGTCAGTGGTAGTCGAGTACTCCACGTTCGGGAACGACCCCGTCAGGAAGATACTGCAGACCGCGAGCGGGTCGACTGATCGCGTTTACCACTCTCCGAAGCAGCTCTGAATACGCTCTAGGTCGTCGTACGCCTCGAGCGCCAGCAACAGCTTGATTCGCGCCTTATGGACTGGGAGGTCGTCGCCGCTCATAGCGCCGTGGCTCCGAAGCGTCTCACCGCCGCCGTTACCGTAGATTGCGCTCAACGGTCCGGCGTGAGATCGCGAGGTTACGACGACGGGGATCCCGTCGTCGATCGCGTCTCGTACGGCGTGGCTCAGCGTCTCGCTCGTGTTCCCGAGACCGAACCCATCGAGGACGATCCCGTCGTCGCCTTCCTCGATCGCGAACCGGAGCTGTCGGTCGCTCATCCCCTGTCCGGAGGAAATGATCGAGACGGTTTTGTCGGTACGGAGCGCGTCGATCGACTCGGAGTAGCTTCCCGGCTCCCGGTACAGCCGAACGTCGTCGCGGGTGAACTGGGCGATCGGTCCCTTATCTGGCGACTCGAACGTCTCGAGCTTATGCGTGTGAGCTTTCGTCACGTCGCGGGCCGTGTGCAACTCCTCGTTGAACGCAACGTAGACGCCGCTACGGATCTCATCGTGAGCCGCGGCGCGAAATGACGTCACGAGATTCGCTGGCCCGTCGGCACTGACCTCATCGGGGCGGCGCTGGGCGCCGGTGAAGACGACCGGGATATCGAGATCGAGAGCCAGATCGAGGTGGTAGGCCGATTCCTCCATCGTGTCGGTGCCGTGGGTGACGACAATCCCGTCGACGACGTTTTCGGTCTCCTGCGCCTTCTCGCCAAGTTCGGCGACGTGCTCCTGCTCGACGTTGAAGCTCCCGAGCTGGGTGACCTGATCGACCAGAATCTCGTCGGCGTACTCGTTGAGCTCGGGCACCGACTCGATCAACGCCTCGCCGCTTTCGGACGGCGAGGCGCCGCCGTCGCCTGGCGTGCTCGCGATCGTGCCGCCCATACTCAGTACCTGGATGACTGTGCCGCCGTACTTCGGTTGCTCGTCGGCTCCGTTCGACTCCTCCGCCTCGTCAGTGTCTGCGGCAGCGCTGCTCGCGAGGGCTGTTCCGCCGGTGATTCCTGCCAATTGCATGAACGACCGTCTGTCGGCATCGTACTTGGTCATCGTGTGGCACGTAAACAGATAACAAAATAAGAGTACGCTTCTCTGCAAAATAAGATTCAGAGCGAGGAGAGGGGTGGTCCTATTTGTAGATGCCAGTAACAGGACGAGGCATAGGTCGGTACCCAGAAGGAGAGCTCACGCTGTATCACCATTCGTTTCCCAGCGACGATACCAGGGTCGTAGCACAAAGTGATATACGGCGGCAACGAGGGACACTATTGTTACGGCGACTCGTCGGCGACTCCAGTTCGGGCGGCTTCGGTGCTGGAGTTCATCGATTCTTGATCGACCTCGCCTCCGCGTCTGTCTCGATACGCTCGAGCGCCCGTGACATCAGATAGCCTGCGAAAGGACCGATGATCCGCCAATACCGTCGGAAATTCCGGTGTGCGAGATCGTCCGTCGTTGCCGTGCGAGCCTCGTAGGACAGCAGTGTCCGCTGCTCGCCGTATGGTCGGACGGACAGGCTGATTGCGAGCTTCGCGTAGCCAGGCTCGTCGAACTCCGAGAAGGCTTCCGATTCGATCTGTCGCCATTCGATTTCCGGTTGCCAGAACTTCCCGACCGCACCAAAGACGAACTCCGCACCCGGCACCTCATCGAGATATGTCCACTCTGTCGTGTCCGCAATATCGACGAACCGCATCCGCTCGGGTGACGGTGTTCTGGGAGTTCCCCGGATCCGATGTGAGAGTACCTGTGGAACGTCTCGCAGTTGTCCGAGGGTACGAACGATCGGCCCCAGCTTCATCAGGTCAGCCGTGAGCATCGCATCATAAGTCGTATTGGGATCTGCATCCACGACCACGTGCCGACCCGTCGTAACGTCGTACTCGGGTAGGTACTGATCGATCAGCATTGCCGAGTCAGCATCACTCGACACGGTGTTTGCGAACCTGTTTGGTAACATTGCTCCATGCACACTTCCAACCGCGAGTATAATAGAGCACACAGTGGTATCCACTGCCGATCGGATCGTGACGTCCAGTGGCTGTTATACTCGAGTATCTGACCGTGCCCATCGTCCGCGTTATATGCTGTGCAGTAGGCGACCTCTCGTCGAATATACCTCTATTACTATCTAGCAATCCGTTATATCGATCACTCGTGGCACAGAAAGTACAGCGTGCAGTGCGACACTGAGTTCAGAAGTTCTCAGACCGAACGGATAGCGCGAGTTCCACCGACACTCGTTATTGCGGCGAGGAAGCGAGAAGACCATGGATACGAGATCCGTTGAATGTGAATTGAAGGCCTCTGCACTCAAACAGGAATGACTTACAAGTAATCAGATATTAAAGGATCAAAATCCGCATACGAAATCCATCTATCGATATCATTATAATCTGATGTGGATTCCATCTATGTGTGCTTTCGCATGTCCGAAATACCTCCAGCACCACGACGAGCAAGCGACGAAGCCAAAAACCTACCCGAGGATACGACGAGTCTCGAGGTATACTGCCATCGCCAGCATAAGGGTGAGTGGATGAAAGAAGCCGAGGAACAGGGTTGCAGTCTTAGCCAGTATATATATATGATCTAATTCAGGAGGCTCGATGGCATCGGAACGATGGTGAGATACCTGTTGAGGTAAAGTACTGATTCTCATCCTAGCTTGAACTTTGAGCAGTCAGGGAATAGAGAAAAGGTCCTAAAATACTGCATCTATATTATGCAAATTAGAATGAACTACGGGCAGAGAATATGACTCTGAGCTAGTGAATTTATTTACTACCGTCTCTACAGCCTCAGCTTTCCACTTCGGTGCGTTCTCTGATACGTGTATCCTCGTACAGAGGATTCCAGGATTTACGTTAACGGGAATCCCCCCTTGTGGATTCTCTGGTTCAACACCCATTTCCACCTGTTTATCGCCAGGATATAATTCAGGCCCCTCTGGAGTCTGGCGTATTACCACTCGTGGCTGTTGTTGTACAATAGCTCGTAGTTCACTTTCACCCGCGAACTCAAGTCGTTTATACAGATATGGTGGGAGATAATCACCAATATTAATCGGATCCCAGTCAGGAACATCAAATTCCTCGTAATCGACATACTGAACTTTGTGTATGAAGACCTCATCGTCCTTGTTTGAATTAGCCCGGTTAATCGCGTCCCTAAGACGTCCAACCGTAGATTCTATACAGATCGTTGGGTCACCACCTGAATATGAACCCCACATAGTCGCTGATTCGCTTTCTTTCAGATGCCAACAACTAATATCGGTAGTTCCCATCGAGTCAGCAGTTAGTTACGACTGATGAGATTAGATTCTCAGAAAGCGTCTAGATGGGTGTTGTGAGATTCCTCTACCATCCAGACACCGTTCTTACGGCCTCTGACCTTGAAACCTTAGCGCTTGATCTCCTCTCTGAGATCCCGATCCTCGGAGTCGAAGGCTGCGGCTTCGACTCCGGGATCATCCGACAGACGCTCCTCCAGGCTGCTGTCGATCAGA